>CP065001.1:4500000-4601368 GCA_016700155.1 Ignavibacteriales bacterium | reverse complement strand
AGTTCCGCCGTTTGTAGTTTTAACTAATGAACCACTGCTTCCGCTGGCGTAACCGTTATCAGCATCTGCAAATTCTAATTCATACCATATACTCGTAGCTGAACCAATACCAGGAGTTTGATTTACAAACGATGCGCCGCCGTCAGTTGTTTTCCAGATTCCATTCGGTCCTCGAACTCCAATGTATCCGATATTTTCATTAACCCACCAATGCGAATAAATTCTGAACTGCGGATTGAATGCGAGCGCAGCCCAGGTATCGCCGCCATTAGTTGTTTTTAAAACTACACCAAGGCTATCAGCAGTCGTGCCTGATCCGCCTACAGCGTATCCGACATTTTCATTTAGGAATGTTATTTCTCGAAGTTCCTGTACTGTTGCAGTTTTTGAAACAGGGGTCCATGTTGCGCCAAGGTCAATACTTTTTGCAATAACACCGGCAATACCTGATGCAAAAATTGTGTTTGCCCCGGCACCATCAATACTCTGTGCACTTCTTGATCCGAGGAACCCTTCGAGTCCTAATCCAAAAACATTTGCTTTGTGACCAATATTAGAAGCACTCCATGTAGCGCCGTGATTTGTTGTCACGAAGATATCACCATTACCACCGGCAGCAACACCGGTTGAGGGATTAAAAAATTTAACTTCGTAGATAGTTCCCGTACCAAAGTCAGCCAGTTCAGTAAATGATGTTCCGCCGTCTGTGGTTTTCCATATTGCATAATTTGAATTTGAAACATAACCGGTATCGGCATCAACAAAATAAATTCCGCGGGTTGTACCTGTTGCGGTGTATCCTGTAACGTTAGTCCATGTTGCGCCGTAATCCGTAGTTCTTATCAACCTTCCTAAAGTGGTCGACAATGTACCAATATACCCAGTTGAGGCATTTACAAAATGGATTTTGTATAAAGTTGTGGAAACACTGAGTGTTGTAGGATTCCATGTAGTTCCGCCGTCTGTAGTTTTATACAATGCAGAACTTGTACCGCAAACATAACCTGTATCAGCATCAACAAATTCGATATACCAGAAATCTGCTACAGATCCGGTGATACTTTGTGACCAGTTAATTCCTCCATCGGTAGTTTTCATAACAAGTCCATCCAGTCCGCAGGCATATCCAATATTTGCGCTGAGAAAAGTAGCTTCATAAATACTTCTGTTTCCGTTAACAGAGTCAGGGTAAGAAACTGTCCATATAGTACCGCCGTCTGTTGAACGAACAACAGCTCCACCATCTGTAACGCCGACAATTGCACCACCGGGCAGGAGTGTTATATCATTATAATTATTTCCTATAGGAACAGAATTCTGCCAAATCCACTCAAAGTTCTGAGCCGAAGTTGTAGTTGAGAATAAAAGAACCAGCAGGAATAAAGAAAAGAATCCAGAAACAAAATTCTTCATTTTAAGCTTCTCCTATTTTTGTGTTTTAAGATATTTAATGACCCAATTTGCTTTTGAATTTAGTCCTAAGCCTGTAAAAAGGCAATCAAATAATAATTTTTTAACATTGATAATATTTTCACGTAACCAAAAACAGTCGGGCACTTTTTTATTAAGTGATGGTATAAGTTCAAAACAACGGAGAATATTATGAAAGACATAAAAATATTATCAAATGGATTTAAAATATTCCTGATATTTTTTATTCCATTGGTGTTGGGAAATTCAAATCTGATGACATCAGATGATTATGAATATTTTTACCTTTATAACAACACTACATTTTCACCGGGGAGTGATGCAGCAGTCAACATCTATTCTTATTCAAAGAGGAATTTATCTTTCAAATACCGGCTGATTAGAATAAATGATGTGGAAAAATTCTTCTCTGCTGCGGATATGAATACTTCAAGGTATTCTTTCGATATCTGGGGCAGCAATAAAGAAATATTGTTAAAGCATACAAGTCTTATTAAAGAATGGACAGGAAAAATAAAAGGCAGCGACTATAACTATCAGTCAATCAACATTGGTAAAGTTGATGAGCCGGGTATTTATATTCTTCAGGCACTACGAGGTGACTGGACAGCTTACTGCGGAATCGTTGTCAGTGATCTTTCTCTTGTTTATAAAAATTCAGGAAAAGAAATTCTTGCATTTGCCGCTGATTCAAAAACCGGAAAGTTCATTAACGATGCAGAGCTAAAAATCTATGGAGATAATAAACTCCTGCAGAGTGTTTATTCGGATGATGATGGATTAATGTACGTAAAGATCGAGAACACTGACGTAACTCATCCACTTCTTATCGCAAAGACCAAAACAGAAACAATATTAAGTGACCCGTATTTTTATTTTAATAGCGGCAGAGAAAATAATTCAACGGCTTATATCTATACAAACCAGCCTGTTTACAGACCTGGTCAGGAAGTATTTGTAAAAGCCATTATCAGGAATAAAAACGGAAATGAATTTTTAAATCTTGTTAATGAAGAATTCTCCGTTTCAATTCGATCTCCAAAGAACAAAGAAGTTTTTAACCAGGCAATAAAGACTAATGAGTTTGGTACAATAAATTTTGATTTTATTCTCGACGAAGAAGCCGACCTCGGCGATTATTTTATAACTATAAATAATTCCAATTCAAGTTACCAGGGAGTGTTCAGTGTTGAAGAATACAAAAAACCCGAATACTCTGTTAAAGTGGAAACCGGGCTTGGAAGTTATGCAAGCGGCGATGAGATAACCGGCAAAGTTACTGCTGATTATTATTTCGGCTCACCTGTAATGAATGCTAAAGTAAAACTCAACATTTTCAGAAAAAATTTCTGGAGACCATGGTGGTATTGGAGTGAATACGCATGGTTCTACAAAAACTACTACCGTTATTATGGTTATAATGAACAACTAATAAAACAAATTGATGGTGAGTTTGACGGGAACGGTGAATTCCATTTTGCTTTTGACGCCGACAATAACACTGATGCTGACTATGTTTATACAATTAAAGCTGAGGTAACTGATCAATCAAGGCGTGCAATAACAGGTTCATCAGAAGCATTTGTGACAAGAGGAAGTTTTTCATTATTCACAAGTTCTGAAAAATATCTTTATTCGCCCGGCGAAAAGGCATCAATAAGAATCAACACTGCGGATTTCAACGATATACCTGTTGAATCGGATTTCGAAGTATTTGTTTATTTCCCTGATAAGCAAAACAGCGGAAGCAGCGATGAATTATTTAAAAAACTTAAAGGCAGAACAGACAGGAATGGCAAAGCCGTAATTTCTTTTTTTACTGATAGTGGTTTGGAAGGTCATTACAGGTTTACTGTTTCCGCAGTTGATTTTAAAGACAGAAGAATTACTTCAAGCGGTTCGTTTTATGCCGGAAATTTTTATAACTACTACTACACTAAAACCAGTTACGGACTTGAAATAATCACAGATAAAGATTCTTACGACAAAGGCGATAGTTTAAAGGCTATTGTTTTCCTACCTCATTCCGGAATGGAATTACTGCTTAGTTATGAATCAGGTCATATAATTAAATACAAAAAAGTTTATGCTGAGAATAATTCATTCAGCATTAGTGAAAAACTGGATGATAAGTTTGTTCCCGGTTTTAATATTTCCATTACATTCTTTAAAGAGAAGCAGCTTTACAACACATCAAAACTTATCGGTGTACTTGCAAAGGACAAATTATTGAATGTCGAACTCACGCCATCAAAGTCAGAATATAAACCCGGAGAAACTGCTTTTTATAATATTACTGTAAAGGATCAGTTGGGAAATCCTGTACGTGATACTGAACTTTCTTTTGGAATTATAGATGAAAGTATCTACGCTATTAAAGAAGATCCGGCTCAGGATATTCAAAACTTTTTTTACGCGCCGGTTTTTTCTCCAGTATCAACAATGAGTTCAAATCAGTATAACTATTTCAGCAGCACAAGCAGGAAAGCAACATTCATTGATAAAAACTTTTTTGATAAAGCGGATAATGATAACAGAAATTATCACGGCAATCTTTCAGGTAAGGTAAAGTATATTAATTCCGATGAAGCCGCTTCAAACATAATTGTTCTGCTAAGCAACAATGAAAGATTTTATTCCGCAAGAACCGATTCCACAGGCAGTTATTCATTCAGGAATATTGCAGAGGAATCTTATGAAATTTTTGTTTTCTCCGGTACGAACGGATTCATTTCTGCCGGAAAGGTTAAGGTGAAAGGAAACTTCAAACATAACTTTGAAGTTGACGAGAATGTTCTGCAAATAAATGAGATGACTTTCGAATCTGACGCGAGTGGATTTGCAATGAGTCTCGCACCTCCTTCGCCAAAACTTGAAATGGCGGGAGATCTTAAAAAACGTTCTGATATGGAGGAACGCCAGAAAGATGATTATGTAAATGCGGAAGTCCGTTCAAACTTTGTTGATGCATTAATCTGGCTGCCTTCAGTCAAAACAAATAATGAAGGCAAAGCAATTGTTGAATTTAAAATTCCTGATAACCTTACAACCTGGAGAACAACAGTTCGCGGTGTAACTAAAAATACTTCGGTCGGACAAAAGGTTAATAAGTTCATATCAAGAAAAGATCTGCTTGTAAGAATGGAAACTCCCCGTTTCTTCAGAAAGAATGATGAGCTTACAATATCCACAATAGTTCACAATTATCTTGACACAAAAAAACTTGTGAAAATTTCATTCAAAGGTGAGAACATTCATCTTGCCGGATCAAAGATAAACTCAGGTAAAACTCAATCGGAATTTATTCCCGGTAAAAATTATTATGAAATTGAAATCAATAAAAATTCTGAGCTGCGGATTGACTGGAACATCAAAGTAACTGAACCGATTGGTAATGCAATATTAATAGCAGAAGCATTGACAAATGAAGAATCGGATGCCGTAAAACTTACAGTACCTGTTCTGCCTGAAGGTATTAAACAGATTAAACCACTTGTGTTTGATTTTAATGACGAGTACAAGGATGCCGAGTATGAATTCACCATCCCGGAAAACGTCGATCTGAGAACTGCAAAGTTTTCGTTCAATATTAATCCTTCACTATCCGGAACATTACTCAGTGCTCTTAATGATCTTGCCGGTTATCCATACGGATGCGTTGAACAGACTATGAGCCGCTTCCTTCCAACATTAGTCGTTGCAAATACTTTTAAAGCATTAAATGTTCAGATAAAATCTGAGTTGTTAAAAGAATTGCCTAAGATGGTGGAATCAGGATTAAAACGTCTCTACAGTTTCCAGCATAGTGACGGCGGCTGGGGCTGGTGGACAAATGATCAGACCCATCCTTATATGACTGCGTATGTTGTATATGGGTTATCACTTGCCAAACAGGCTGGTTTCTATATTAAAGACGATGTGATTGAAAAAGGTTTGATGAATTTAAAATCACAAATCCAAAACTATTCACAGAATGACGAAACAACTTTAACTTATATGCTTTACTCGTTCACCAAAGCTGCGGCGGGAAAAAGTGAATTGAGTGATAATGAAAAAGAACTACTAAGAATTCTATCAAAGAAGAATCTTAATTCCTACTCACTTTCGTTGTTGATTGAAACAGCTTTACTTCTTAATGAAAAAAGCATTGCTGAGGAACTGAGCGCAAAATTAATTAGTATGGTTGAGGAGGACTCCAATACCGCCCACTGGGGTGGAAAACAATGGCACTATAACTGGCAGGAGGATAAAGTTCAATCAACAGCATTTTCTGTTAAAGCTTTACTGAAAACATTTCCGGAAAATAAAATAATTGTAAAGGCTGTAAGATGGATGCTTCAGCAGAAGCATGGATTTTCATGGAGATCGACACAGGAAACAGCATCAGTTATTTTTGCGTTGACTGACTATCTTAAAATCACAAATGAACTTGATCCTGATTATACTTACACAGTATTCATAAACAATAGGCAGGTTGCCTCGGGTGATATTTCTGAGAAGGATGTTTATGCTGCAACAAAAACTATAAGAATATCCGGTGAAGATAAATTTCTTGTGAAAGGAAAAAACAAAGTAAGAATAGTAAAATCCGGTAAAGGGTCTTTATACTTTTCATCAATCAATGAGTACTACTCAACCGATTACAGAGCCGCCGCGAAGAGTTCTGCATTCAGGATTACAAAAGAATACTATGTGCTTTCTCTGGTTCAGGATGGCGACAGAATTGTTTATGAAAAAGAATATTTTGATGGATACATAAAATCGGGTCAGGAAATTTTTGTTAAAACTTTTGTTGAAAGTAAAATAGAGGATAACGATTATTTTATTCTTGAAGATCTGCTTCCGTCAGGTTTTGAAGTAATAAAAAATTCTGATGACTATTTTATAAAAGATGAAGATGATTACAAATATTATAACTACTACTATCACAGACCATGGAGATGGACTTACGCTGACCGTGAAGTGCGTGATGAAAAAGTGGCGTTCTTTGTTACACGAACAAAATCCCAGATGGAATTCTCGTACATTATTAAGGCGCAGATACCTGGATACTATTCCATACCTTCAGCGCAGGGCTACCTGATGTATTATCCTGAAATGAATGGTGTGAGTGAGCCCTCAGAAATAGTTATACTCGACAATAATGAATAATTATTTCAATTAATATTTATCAAATAAAAGCTTAACACAGAGAGGATCAGCAATTAACTGGTCCTCTTTTCTTTATGTAGAAATTGTATACAAATCATAATTTTTGCTGATTGATTTAATCATTCCCGAAAGTAAAAAATCCACTAAATCCTCTTCTTAATAATGGCAAAAGCCCGAAGCATTTGTTGAACTTTTAACGCTTTAGCATTCATTAAACGCAATTTCTGTTTACTGGCATATATATTGTCAATTTCGGGTATAATAGAATGAATTAACCACTTTTAAACAGGCTTATAAAATGGTCAAAGGAACAGTAGTCATTAACGGAGTAATTTGCAAAGGATGTGAACTTTGTATTATTGCATGCCCGCAGGAAAGCCTTGGCTTATCAAATCATATCAACGCTAACGGTTACCGTTATGTTGAACTGATAAATGATGCTTGCACCGGTTGTGTTAATTGTGCGCTTGTTTGTCCTGACGCAGCAATAACTGTTTACAGGCAGCCGAAAGCAAAAAAAGAAGCAAAGACAATTACAATCGGTTAAAAAATTTTTAAAGGTTTATAATGGAAACAAAAGTTAATAAAGATAATGTCCGCCTGATGAAAGGCAACGAAGCTCTTGCTGAAGCTGCTATCCGTGCGGATATGGATGCTTATTTCGGATACCCGATTACACCTCAATCCGAAATACTTGAATACTTCGAAGTTGAAATTCCTAAAAGAAAAGGAATAGTACTTCAGGCAGAAAGTGAAGTCGCATCAATAAACATGATTTACGGTGCTGCTGGTGCTGGCGCAAGAGCTATGACTTCTTCATCAAGCCCTGGAATAAGTTTGATGCAGGAAGGTTTATCATACATCGCATGTGCACAGTTGCCATGTCTGGTTGTTAACGTAGTACGCGGCGGTCCGGGACTCGGAACAATTCAACCTTCACAGGGAGATTATTTCCAGGCTGTTAAAGGCGGTGGACACGGTGATTATCATCTTATAGTTTTAGCACCTTCATCAGTTCAGGAAATGGCTGATTTTGTTTTTGAAGGATTTCGTCTCGCAGAAAAATACCGCAACCCGGCAATGATATTAGCTGATGGTGCTCTTGGACAAATGATGGAAAAAGTAGTTCTTCCTGAAGAAGGCTCTTTACCAAAAGTTGCAACACCCTGGGCAACAACAGGAAAACCAGCTGACAGAAAAAGTAATTATATAACATCACTTTTCATTCAGCCTGAAAAAATGGAACAGGTTAATCTTGAGCTTCAGGCAAAGTATGAAGCAATTCAGAAAGAAGTTCGATTTGAAGAATTTGCAACAGATGATGCCGAAGTATTATTAGTCGCGTTTGGATTATCTGCAAGAGTTTGCCAGAAAGCTGTTGACCTTGCAAGAGAAAAAGGAATCAAAGCAGGATTGCTTAGACCAATAACACTTTATCCATATCCTTACAAAGTAATTGCCGACCTTGCAGAAAAAGTAAACTTTATGCTGGTTGTTGAAATGAATGCAGGACAAATGGTTGAAGATGTTCGTCTCGCTGTTAACGGGAAAGTTCCCGTTTACTTTAAAGGAAGAATGGGCGGAATGATAACATCACCCGAAGATGTTTTGGCCGAGATAGAATCAATTATTGAAAAACAAAGTATTAGCCAGGATTAATAAAATGGAAAAACAAACTGAAAATATTTTAGACGGTCTTGAAGTTGTTTATGAAAGACCATCAACATTAACAGATGTTCCCTTCCACTATTGTCCCGGCTGCGGACATAGTGTTGTTCACAGAGTTTTGATGGAAGTAATTCAGGAACTCGGAATAGAAGATAAGACAATAGGCGTTGCACCGGTTGGATGTTCGGTATTTGCATATCACTATATGGGAATCGATATGCAGGAAGCTGCGCACGGAAGAGCAAGCGCAGTTGCAACAGGAGTTAAAAGAGTTCTTCCTGATAAATTCGTTTTCTCATATCAGGGTGACGGTGACCTTGCAGCAATCGGTACAGCAGAAACAATACACACAGTTAACCGTGGTGAAAACATTTTAATGATATTCATCAACAACGGAATTTACGGAATGACCGGTGGTCAAATGGCACCTACTACATTACTTGGTCAGGTTACATCAACATCACCCTACGGAAGAAGCAGTGAAGCAATTGGACATCCATTAAAGATCTCTGATTTACTTGTTCAGCTTCCTGGAGCTTATTATATAACACGACAAGCTGTTCACACTCCAAATGCTGTTCGTAAATTGAAAAAAGCATTAATAAATTCTTTCGAGTATCAGAAACAAAAAAAAGGTACATGCTTCATTGAAGTTGTTTCTAACTGTCCGTCAGGATGGAAGATGACACCTAAAGAGTGTATAACCTGGCTCGATGAAAAAATGTTTGCAGCTTATCCGCTTGGAGATTTAAAAGTTCCGGTTGCAGAAAAAGCATAACAAAAAGTTTAAAGAGGAAACAGAAATGCAAAAAGCTCATGAAATAATTTTTGCCGGATTCGGAGGACAAGGTGTTCTGTCTATGGGACAAATTATTGCTTACTCGGCAATGATGGAAAATAAAGAAGTTAGCTGGATGCCTTCATACGGACCCGAAATGCGCGGAGGAACAGCAAACTGTACAGTGATTGTTTCTGATTCAAGAATAAGTTCCCCTATGGTTTCGGTATTTGATTCGGGAATTATTCTTAATCAGCCTTCACTCGAAAAGTTTGAACCGTTTTTAAAATCAAACGGATTATTGATGTATGAAAAATCGACAATCATTACTCCGCCTTCAAGAACAGACATTGAAGTAATCAGCATACCGGCAATTGAAGAAGCACAGAAGCTGAATAAAAAACAGGTTGCTAATATGATTATGGTCGGTGCATTCCTTGAAAAAAGACCATTAGTAAAAATTGAAACGATTCTCAACGCACTTAAAAAAGTTCTTCCTGAAAGACATCATCATTTAATACCTGTAAATGAAAAAGCTTTGATGCGCGGTCAGGAATTAGCCAGATTATCAGAACATATAACAGTTTAATTGCACTATAACAGCTCATTACCAATGAGGTTTAATATGGAAAAGAATGAAATAAAATGTATGCACGCCTGCAGAAATACCTGTGCAATGCTCAATGAAGCATTGCGTAAAGAAACTGCGATGGTAAGATTTTATGAAAGTGTACTGGATCAATGCAATATGCCCGAGGTAAGCGGTTTTATGACTGAGCTTGTTGAAGAAAAACGTAAGGGCATTTTACGGCTTATCCAGAAACTTAATGAAATCCACGTCCGCTCGCAGGCTTTGGATGGTGTGGCATCAAGTTTTAATAACATAGACGGATAAGTTTAAGGTTATTCTCTGCTTTGCATTGAATTATTTGACATGCGGAGTGAGATTAACTATATTTGCCAACCCAAATTCAAAATATGATTTGGGCTTAAATTTGATATTAAATTCGTTCTTTAATAATTAGAAATTACATCGCGGGGTGGAGCAATTGGTAGCTCGTCGGGCTCATAACCCGAAGGTTGTAGGTTCAAGTCCTGCCCCCGCTACTAAAAACTAAAAACCCGGCCAACAGGTCGGGTTTTTTAGTTTTAAATAGTAACCGTGTAGAATTGATTGTCAAATTGAGGAACGTAGTGACGAAATCCCGTTTTGCGGGATCCTGCCCCCGCTACTAAAGAAAAATCATTCTTATTTAGAAGGATTTTTTATTTTAAACAAATGAAATACTACGTCTATATAATACAAAGTTTAGAAGGATATCATTATACCTGTATGACCAAAGAGCTGGATAAACGATTAAATGAACATAACGACAAATCATTATCCTTCTGGACTAAAAGAGGAACTAACTGGAAACTGATCTACAAAGAAGATTTTGAAAATAGGCAGGATGCACTGAGAAGAGAGAAATGGTTGAAGACTGGAGCAGTGAGAGAATAACTGAAAAATGATTTGAATGGATGAGGTTGTAGGTTCAATCCGCCATGGCGGACTGCCCCCGCTACAAAAAAATCTTTTTTAAAAAAGAGGGTTTCTTTTTTAATTAAGAATTTGTTTGGGCAGTTCAACTGTAAACACACTACCCTCGCCTTCAACTGTATGCACAGAAATTTTTCCTTCTAATTTTTTAAGTATATCCATACAAAGAATCAATCCCATACCGGAACCAGTTTCACCTTCGGTACCCTTTGTTGTAACTATTTCATCAATCTTAAATAACCTGGAAAGATTCTTTTCTGTTATACCAATGCCTTTATCACTCACCTCTATTTTTAAAGTGCCCGATTCTTTAAACGCATTTAGTTCAATTGATTTTCCGCTGAGTGAAAATTTAATCGCGTTAGATACAAGATTTCGCAGAACGACTGATAGTAATTCTTTATCGATTAAAGCCGACAGATCTTTATCGCAGTTAATCACTGTTTGTATTGCTTTTTTTGATAAAGACTGTTTATGCACATTAAGAATTTCTTCAAACAGATTTAAAATATTCTCATCAGAATATTTTGGTTTAACCACTCCCCTCTGAAGCCTTCCCCACAACAAAATCTCCTCAAGAAATGAATAGAGTGTCTCAATCGAATTATTCAATTGATGTATAATATATTTTCTTTCCATTTCGGGAAACGTATCATATTCCTCTTTCAGAATTCGTGAAAGCCCGAGTAAACCATGAAATGGACTCCTGAGATCGTGAGACAATATTGTTATGAACCTGTCCTTCGAGGCATTAAGCTCCTCAACACTTTTTATTGATTCTTCCAGTTTTTTATTTGTCTCATTCACCTGTTGATTCAGTTCACTTAACTGGCGATTAATTTTCTTCCCTTTAATCCTCTCAGCATCATAATTTTTTAAGATGGTGTTTTGAATATTGTAGGCAAGAATTAAATAGAGGAAATATCCTATTGCAAGATCGATGAATCGTTGTTCCTGGTTTTCATAAGGAATGACGAGAACCGGGTTGAAGTATTGAAGAGTAATTAATCCGACTATCATTACGGAGTATACTATAAAGGAAATCATCCTGAATCGCTGAGGAAGAACCGTGATAACGACTATGAAATAAACAAATATCAGGACACTGTTATTGCCGTTATAACCGCCGTTGTAAAACCACAGATAACTGAATACAATTACTGTGACTCCAAAAAATCCAAGTGAGAAATTTGTACCGAGCCCATTATTTCTTACATAAAAGTGAAAGTAAACAACTATAAAGAAAGCGGCTACGGTTACAAGTGTAAGGGAAAGAGCAAGTCCCATTACAATATTTGTGATGATGCCTACAAATGCGATGATTAAAGATATGTGTGTGATAAGCAGAAATATATTTTTCTGTACATCGAATTCAGTGCTTTCACCAAATACAAATGACTTATATCTTTGGATCAATGTTCTGTTAATCATCTACTTAAATTCATATTATAAAAGCCAATCCCTCATAATCATTATCGAAAGAGTTTCAAATTTATTTAGTCGTATTAATGAATTTGTCTACAAGGAGAATTGATGAGAGATCCGGGAATTGTTTTAAATGAAGAAATAAAAAAAGCGGCATGTTTCAGCCGCTTTTAATTTATATGCAGGATTAAAATGTGTTAGAGTTTATTTCAACATTATCATTTTTTTGCTGCTAATGAATTCACCTGCTCTTAATTCATAAACATAAACGCCTGTTGCTAATCCATTTCCGTTAAAGTTTACGTTGTGAGTTCCGGCTGGTAATTCAGAATTAACGAGTGTTGCGACTTCTCTTCCCAATAAATCATAAACTTTAATGCTTACAAATTCATTTGAACTTAAATCAAATTGAATCTTAGTTGACGGGTTAAATGGATTTGGATAGTTCTGATATAGTTCAAATGCACCAGGTATCAAATCGCTATCGACAATGTCTGTAAGGTTTTCATTGTAACGTGCGAAATAGAAAGAGGGTTTGCCGCCTGCAAGGAAGAATGCGCCACCAACGAAAAGATCTTCACCATTCCAAAGCATTTTCCACGCATAGGATCCAAATAATCCCTGACCACCAACAGCGGCCCAGGAAGATCCATTCCATTTTGCGATTAAGCCAGCATTAAGTATTCCTACCGCATTGAATAAACCAGATATATAAATATCAGAGTTGCGCTTTGCGATATCCAGAACTATTCCTCCGGAGTTCACTCCACTACCCAATGCAAACCAGCTTGACCCGTTCCATCGGGCGATACCATTTACTGTAACGCCGCCTGCTGTAGTGAAAGAACCTCCCACATAAAGATTTGTTCCATCGACAAACAAACAATATGCTGTATTATTAAGTCCGGTGCCAAGTGCAGACCAGGTTGATCCATTCCAGCGGGCAATCCCGCTTGCAGATGTACCACCAGCAGAATTGAAGTTTCCGGCTGCAAATAAATCAGAGCCTATAACCGCAAGGGAAGTAACATATGAACTTGTCCCTGTGCCCAATACAGACCATGTGGTTCCGTTCCACCGTGCTACATTTGCTGCAGCAACTGTTCCAGCAGTATCAAATTGTCCTCCGATAAAAATATTGGTACCGGCAATAGCAATTGCCCGGACATCACCATTCACACCATTACCAAAAGCATTCCAGGCTGTACCGTTCCATCGCGCAATTCCACGGGCGTTAACTCCACCTATTGATGTAAATGCACCACCAACATATAAATTAGTTCCGTCTACAAGAAGCCTGTAAATTATTGTTCCCAGTGCAAGGTTACCGAATGCTGACCATGATGTTCCATTCCATTTGGCAAGACTGTTCGTTGCGATATTACCTACTCTGCTAAAAGTTCCTCCAACATAAAGTTCATTGTTAAAATAAACTATAGATGTTATTACATTATTCACTCCGTTAGAAGTTCCGCCTGCTACAGCATTCCATGTGGATGTAGCCCAATAAGCAATTCCGTAGGCTGATGTGTTACCGACGTATGAAAAACTTCCGCCTATATAAATACTGGTACCTGCAACTGCTATAGCGCGCACTGTACTTGATGCCCCATCTTCAAGGGCAGACCAGGCTGAACCATTCCATCTGGCAATTCTGTTGATAGTAAGAATTCCTGAACTGGTGAATGTACCACCGGCATAAATATCTGAGCCGACTGAACTGATTGCATAAACAGTTCCCGAACCAAATCCATTCCCCAATGCAAACCATGATGAGCCGTTCCATCGTGCAATTCTGTTAACAGTTGTACCGCCGGCATTACTAAAACTTCCACCTACGTACAGGTTTGTCGAAACAACATGAAGTGAATAGACAGAAGCATCCGTGCCTGAACCAAGGGCACTCCAGGTGGTTCCATTCCATCTTGCTATGTAATTAGCAGAATTTCCTCCAGCTGATGTAAAGACACCACCGGCAAATAAATCTGAGCCTATTACCGCAAGCGCGTAGACAAAATCACTCATTCCTGTTCCTAATGAAAACCATGCTGAACCGCTCCATCTTGCAATATAATTTCTTGTAGCACCACCAGCTTCACTGAATGCACCGCCAACGAATAGATTTGTACCCACCATTTGCATTGCGTAAACTGTGCCGTTTGTTCCTGTTCCTAATGCAGACCAGGCTGTACCATTCCACATTGCTATATTTGAAACTGCGGTTCCGCCGGCAGCCGTAAACACTCCACCCGCGTAAACATTTGAGCCATCAACAACAATTGAAAAAACTGTACCGGTGATGCCGGTTCCTAATCCTGACCAGGAAGTGCCATTCCACATAGCGATACTGCTTGCAGCAAGTGTCCCTATATTTCTGAAACTACCACCCACATACAGGTTTGATCCGCTATAAACAATTGCGTAAACCGATCCGGTTACTCCGGGTATTCCAAATTGATTATCCCAGAATTCATCACCCGGATCAAGTAACGGATTGTTTGGGTTTTGATTATTACCGTTTGGAAGAAATCTTGGTGTTCCATTTTCATCAGTTGTGAATCCGAAGCCAGTCAAATCAAGATTTCCTGAAAGACCCGTCCCTGATTTCAGATATCCGTTTTCATCTATAACTTCGCTGACACTTATTTTTTCTTTGTTAGATGAGTTGTCCTGTGCAGACAATGTAAGAACAAAAGAAAAAGTTATAAGTAATGCGAGACCCCAGACCTTTAGATTCGTGAACCAACTGTACATAACTGACTCCTTATTGTGATACGAATTAATTATTTTAAAAGCATAACAACCCACACCGGAAAAATCCGTTGTATAGATAGTCTGTTTCACAACCCCTAAAGCGTATTAGATTAGATTATTTTACTGAACAGTACAGATGTAAAATGTTTTACTCAGATTGCGGGCGGAAAGGAACTTTATAAAGCCCGCCGTTTTGTGCTACACAAACCTACATTAATATGAAGTTATATTCAACCCGCAGTGATATTAAAAACGCTATGCAAAAATTCTGTTGAAATATTGGACAATGGATTAATTCTTAGTCGAAAGTAGTTCCATAACATTTACTGCTATATATGATATGACCTGAAACAATATCGGAAGCTCGTTACTAAATGCAAAATGTGGATTAATTGGATTGGTAATCGATGTTAATTTTGAAGCATTGATTTGCAGCGAATAATTTTCGTTGATACCGGTTATGTTTTATTCATAACTGAAAAATTGGTAAGTGCTGGCTACCAACAGGTTGATATAGGCGTATCGACGTCTTTATCTGACGGAGCGTTCAACACAACATCACATAAACTCTCGTCATTTACTTTTTATAATGAACATACTCTCATCAGAATATGCTTGCAAAAATGGTTTGTATTCAAAGTAGACTTTAGTACCAGGAAATCTAACTGATCCGGGAGCTTCTGCTCTAAGCAGATATTTTACATTAATCTTAGACGAAACCGATGGGTAATACAATTTTAATTTATCGGATGTGTATTCCATATGATTTACCTCTCTGCTATTTTCAGAAAAAAGATTCAAACCATTTAAAACTGGTTCTTTATCAAAAACGATAGAAAAACCTGCGGGTAATGATTCTTCCACAACGAGATAGGAATGGTCTCCCTGAGGAAGATAAATTGTTGTTTCAACCAAGATGTAATCTCCAATATTCAATTCTGAAAAATCTGTTTCAGTTCTATAGGCAATATCTGCATCTTGCTGTTCAGAGATTATTTTAGTGTATTTTTTCTCGATCTGAATTCCATCTACAGATTTAGCTTCAGTAGTAATACTATTTGTGGTTGTCACAATGTTATAATGCAAATACCCTTCCCCTTGTTTGGTAATTTGAATATTTAACTTATCACCAAAGTGACTTTTAATTAATTCATAAGGAATCGAAACCGAAACCGGGTATTCAAAGTTAGAGGCAGAACTATAAGTCCCCTTAAAAATGATTTCATCATTTGCTTTGAATGAAACCTGGTATGATGGGAATTCCAAAGAATGGTAGCTTAAATAATTCCTTATTGCAGAAACAAGAAGCGAATTGTACAAAGGAATATTATTATAATTTTTATCTACATCCTTTATAAAATTATATAAAATCTTCTGGGTTTTGTTATCATCATATCTGTACAAACTCCTAAGCTTTAAAAGTAGATATGTCAACATCATCCTGCTGCCTTTAAATGGATTCGTTTTATTAATCTCTGAAAGATTCTCCGAGGATACTAATAATGTATCCATCAAAAGATGGATTTGATAAGTAGAAATATTGGAAGTGCTGTCATGATACCACTCAACCAAGTTGTTAAGAATGTGTTTGAATCCTTCCCCCTGAATCTCTATATCTTTCAATTCGAGCGACCTGGAAATTTCCTCACGAAGATCTAATAAATTTGTGTCTTTGAAAGTATATCTTACTGTAGAAAAATCTTGCTTATGACTGGTATAGTATTGATATAATGAAAATTTCAAAAAAGCAAAATCAAATTTTTTGTTATCCTTCTGCTTAAAATAAAATTCCTCAAGATTATTATATCGCTTTACCAAGTTAAAAACATTGTGGGCATAATCTTTCGGGTTTTTCTGGCTGTTCACATAAACTATAAATGCAGTGGTGTAGGGATCATCTGAAAGTGTATTGAACCAGCCACATACATTTTGATTTTGAAGTGCATAACCGGATTCGTAACGATTGTATAAAATCGTTGAGTCAAAATTCCATTTGCTTTGCGGATAATACTTATTGAGAATCGCATTTAGCTGTTTATAGGAACTATCGGTCAGGAGCCTCGAAGCAAAATCAATATTATTTACAAGCCTTGAAGAATTAAGTCTGTGACGCAACAAATTTACGGTGGCAGGCATAGACGACATAACCATCAGGTTAACCTTCAGGTCTGAGTCATTCGGGATGCCACTAAGATCAATTTCATAAGAGTTATTATAACTATTCTCATTCGTCACATCCGAATAAATTAATTCTCTCAAAGGTTCTTCATTTATTAATATTATACTATCACAGGAGCTTATAAATTGCACGGGGTTTTTCATTGATATGATATAATTAACAACCTTACTTTTTTTATCAGCGAGAATATTCCATTCCAAAAACATTTCTTGTTCTGGCTGAATAGTGATCGTGCTATATTCCTCTTGTTTATAATTAAATTCATAACTATCACTGTTCTGTACTATTTTACAAGTGAGCGGCACAGCACCTGTAATTTTTATGTTAATATTTGCATTAAGAATTGTTTGAGTATTGTTTTTTATGTAAGTCCTTATAATTGATTTATCACCGCCCCGCATAAAAGTCGGGTGATCATTCTTGATTAAAATAGGGTACTCCATTTTTAATGGAATTCTTTTTTCTCCAACCTGAGACTCCCTTGTAACAGCATAGGCATCAATAAACCACTCTTGTTTTTGAACAGGAATACTATAGTTGATATCCACAACTCCAAGTGATCCAACTTCTCTCGCAGGAATCGTAAAATTGAATTTGACAACCCCATTTTCATCCGTTCTAAGATTGGTTTTCCAGTACGCAGTGAATTGTTTCCCAATAGGATTAGCGTCCTTAAATATTCCTGTCCAAGTATCAAATATATTATCCCGTCTGAATGCATACTTGTAATCACCCGATGTTCTATAGATCGTTCTATCTTCCTCATTTTCTTTAGTATTAATAAGCATCCAATCAGATTTATGGTCATAGTTGATTGTAATTGTTGTATCAGATTGTATGTAATAAGTGCCAACTAAAAAATTTAAATAATACGAACGCAAATTGTCCCAAATGTCACGTTCTTTTTTATCCATTAAATTGTAGATGTCCCAATCCCATACGTAGAGATGATAATAGCCTTCCGGCACCATTTTGAATGATTCGATTTCATATCCATTTAGCAGAGAATGCAAAAAAAGAGGAATATAAATCTCGCCGCTATTTCCATTTAATTTAACCCGTGGATGATAACCAGTATTACTCTGATTATCTAAGTCTTTATTTATTATTTTATAATAAACCTTGTACTTATTGTTGTGTTTAAAATCTTTTTTTCTGCCAAGGTATAAATCATCATAGGACTTTAATTTTGCGGAGCTTTTAAAAACAATTGTTGAATCAATACCTGTATTTATTTTTGTCCGATAATACCAGGGCGCAAACCCGGAATAAAATATTTCATAAATCGAGCGTTTGCCATAATCAACCAGATCTTTATTCGGTTTGGTTTTAACTACCACGGTTACGTCAGCCTCATTGATTGGACGTCCCTCCAAATCAGTCACCCTTACAGAAGTGTTAACAACATCGCCTTGTTTATATTCATTACGGTCAGTATTTAAATCTAATTTCAAAAACTTGTGTGTTGACAGTACCCGAATCACTTTTTCTTCAAAGAAGTATTTCCCTCCAGAGGTCCCGTAAACATTAATCATAAAATCCGGTGTGAAGAGCGTATCAAGAACCATACTGAAATATTGTCTGACTTTAGCATTAACTATTTTTTTTTGATATAGAATAATTCCCCGCTCAAAAGTCAACAAATAGTTTTCTCCTGGAAAATCAATCCAAAGATTCATTGTATCTCCTGGCAAATAAACTTCTCTGTCAGTGAAGATAGATGGATACCCAACCGGATTAGGCTTAACAGATGATTGAAGAGGAACTTCAATCGTCTCAGTGATTTTATTCCCTTCTGAATCAGGGACTATCACTGAGATTGCATATCGTAAACATTCCGGATCTTTGGGATTAAATATGATAGATGCCTTTCCATTAGTGTCCGTCACACCTTCAGACGAGAAAACAGATTTATCCTCAATCCAATAATCCGCAGAATCTTTTAACGATTTGATGGTAAGTTTGTAATTATAGGAATATTTTTTTTGATCAAGTGATTTAACTTTGATATTAAGTTTTATTTGCTCGCCTATGCGATAAATATTCTTTTCGGGATACAGCACTGCTAAAGCTGTTCCCCTTGCAACTATAATCTTTTCAACAGCTCCGGGCGAAAATTGCTTTCTATCTAATAGCTGTGCGTATATTTCAAAGATGTAATCATCATAAATACTATCAGGTAAATATTCAAAACTGAACTCACCGTTTTTATCCAGAGTTCCAAAAATTGAGTCGCGTGAATAATTAAAATAGCCGGCCAAATATTCTTTGCCATATTCTACCCTCAATAATTCTGAGAACTCATCATCAACCCACCAGGGTAAATTATATTGTGTCCGCAGTATTCCGATCCTTACTTTATTTGGTATGATACCAGTACCCGGATTCGGATTTATATATTTAACTTTAGCTCTGATCCACTCACCTTTTGTATAAGTTTTTTTATCTAAAAAAAGGTTAAGGCTTTCCTTTGGATTAGCATCTGAAATAATTGTAAACGGGTTATCATCCCAAATCGTTTGCTCATTGTCTGTTTGCCAATTAATATGATGGGAAGATGAATATGCAGACTTTTGCACCAGAAATGACTGGTTAAGAATACCATAATCATTCAATTGCCGCATGTTTAATTCAGGATCCCACTCATAGTAATCACCATCTTTATAGACTCTATTACTCGACGGAATGATAACCCCTTCGGGTTTTGTTTCCCTAAATATTGCTGAATAATGCAAACTATCCCCTGGTTCATAGTGATCTTTATCTTTTATTGAAAAAATTTGAGGTACACTCAACTTGTAATTTCTATACTCAAGAATGGGACGACAGACAAAATAATTTTTATCAACTTTTCCGGAGATGAACATTTCTTTATAATCTAAATATTGATATAGGCTATCAGGAAATGATTCAAGAATTATCGCATTTGCTCCGGTATTTTTACGATATATAAATTTATCCTTAAAGAAAAAATCCAGATTACAGTTTTTTACAAACTCTCCTGTTTTCAAATCAGAAACGAAGCATAAATATTTTGTACCTACGGCTTTAATTGTAATCCCATACTTAGTAACGAAGAAGCTTATATATGCAGATTTTGTTTTTGTTGACACCTGAACAAGATATAACCCTGGTCTATCAATCTTGCCAATTTTAATTTCAGCAGCAATCGAATCATTCTCATCACCGGC
The DNA here is from genome assembly GCA_016700155.1 of Ignavibacteriales bacterium. Lineage (NCBI taxonomy): Bacteria > Pseudomonadati > Ignavibacteriota > Ignavibacteria > Ignavibacteriales > Ignavibacteriales bacterium. The sequence continues at coordinate 4,581,251 of CP065001.1, read as the reverse complement.
AAATGTTATTTCATCCTTCCATGATTTAACAATATTAATTAGTTCGGGTTTTAATTTTAATCTGTAATCGAAGGGTGAATAGTAGTATTGTGGAAACTGATTTATATAAAAACTATCTGGCTGCTCAATTTTTGCTAAACTAAAAGTATAGTTTCGGGTAGATTTTGCAGTTCCCCATAGATTTATACTGATTTCTTCATCTGGGAAAAAGTAGTTCTTTGAAGAGAGATAGAAAAAAGACTGGGATTCAAAAAATTCAACTTGAGGCAGTAAAGCGGAATGACTAATAGTTAAAAATATAGCTACCCTTAGAAAAAAAGTTTTCATTTGTAACCCCGTTTCTTTAGAAATAAAATATTTTTCTTCTAAAATAAAAGCAGATTATCCCTAATTCGCAAACTAAAAAAAATTCTTTTGTCCAATAAAAAATCCCGCCGGTAATGGCGGGATTACACCCTCAAATATGCACTAAACTATTTTGAACGAACTTAAAACTCAATTGTAATTTTCATAGCCATCATTAAGCCGGTAAACAAAAGCGTTCCTAGTAAACCGATTAACAGTGGAATGAATATTTTCTTTTTCATATAGATTAACTTTTTATTAAAGCCGAATATATTCAATTGATATGCCGCAATTTCATGAGTAAATATCAAGAGTTATTGTTCTTTTATCACTTCAGTGTAGTTCAAAGTGTTCTACTATAAAAATTAGTTTTATCATGATACAAAACCGGCACAGCTATTCATGAAAAAATATTCCTGAATAAAAAAATTTTAACACTGGTTTTTTTTTGAAATAAATAATTAAATTTGCCCGGCTTAAAACTAACATAGTGATATTTTATCCGGACACTTTATACCGGAATTCAACTATTCTATTTCTAAACACTGTCGAAAAATAGAACAGCCCGGATAGTATTTTTTACTCATATTGTTGTTTATAAGCAGATTTTTTAAGGCACAAATATTGGAAAACTATACTATTATCATAACTAATTGAGGGTTTAGTAATGCCGATACATTTTACAGGACTTGATGGTTTTTACGAAATTTACAACCTGTCAAGCATCATTCAGAAAAAGTACAATTCTTCAGGTGAGTTGATATTTCAAAAAAATCATGATGATCTGCAGGCAGTAGCAAATCAAATTGACCGTGAAAGAATAATTGAACTACTTGCAGTTGAAAGCAAACCTGAATTAAAATATTAATTGATCTGAATAATCCCGGGCATCTATTAAGGTATTTACGATCCGCACCCGGATATGACCTTCCCCCAATCCGCTTTTAATAAAAAATACAGTTGCACATTAATATCTTAGATAAGAAATTTGTCACGGCTTATACATTAAGTTATTGTGGTTGATTATATTTGCTGTTAACTGAATCGAACGGTTCGTTGATTAAAAACTAAATAATCGCAAAGGTTAAATATGCCTTCTGTAACGCCTCCCAGAGGATACAAAAAATCAGATACTGAACGCAGAAAAAAATGGCTTGAGGAAAGAACAGGAATTCATCTGAATGATACTGGGCCGAATGAACCAGAAGATTTAAAAGGCATAATTGAAAACCACACAGGGTTCATAAGTATACCAATGGCTGTTGCCGGACCATTGCTTATTTCAGGGACTTATGCAAAAGGCGAATTCTTTATCCCTCTGTGCACACTAGAAGGTTCTCTTTCACTTTCAATGACCCGCGGACTTTACCTCACTCATCTCAGCGGCGGAATAAAAACAACTCATATCAAACAGGAAATTTCCAGAAGTCCAATTTTTATATTCGAGGATGTTAATGAAACACTGCCGTTCATCATCTGGATAAAAGAAAATTTTGACAAAATAAAAAAGGTTGCTGAATCATCAACAAAGCACGGAAAATTATTGCGTATTGATCCGTACCCAACACAGAACAGTGTAATCCTGGATTTCATTTTTTATACCGCCGAAGCTGCCGGGCAAAATATGGTAACGATTGCGGCATACGAAGCATGCAGGTTTATAAAAGATAATTTTAAAAGCACGAACAATTACAGATACTTTATCGAAAGTAATTTTAATGGGGATAAAAATCCGGCAACAAAAACTCTTCTGCTTGGCAGAAGTCATTACGTAATTGGAAGTGCGTTGATTAGAGGAAATTATTTAAAACGAGTTATGCGCACAACTGCCAAGGAGTATGTTGAAGGATGGACAAAATGTACCCACGGCGCTCAAATGGCTGGTGTAGTGGGAATGAATATGCACGTCGCAAACGCGCTTGCAGCAATTTATCTTGCAACCGGTCAGGATGTTGCCTGTGTTGCCGAAAATTCCGTTGCTGTAATGACATATGAAGTCCGCAATGAAACTGATCTATATGCGACACTAACTATGCCTTCAATAAGTGTTGGTACAGTTGGCGGCGGAACAAGATTGAAACAACAGAATAAAAATCTCCAGATGCTCGGCTGTATAGGAAAAAATTCATCTAAAAAGTTTGCTGAAATAGTTTGTGCTTCTGCATTGGCTCTTGAGTTATCTCTCGGCGGTGCTATTGTGACTGATGAATTCGCTCAGGCACATGCGAAATACGGGAGAAAGTGATTGAAAACAATCCGCGAGGAACTGGAAGAGCTAAAACTCGGACCTGAATATTCCTATCTTACAAAACCGCATTCATTACTAAGCAGAGTAATAAAGAAAATATTCGAGATTTACTGCAACGTTTTGTTCTCAGTTTATTGCCCGTTAAAAGTTCATGGTAAAGAAAACATTCCTTCATCTTCATTTATATTTTGCAGCAACCACAACAGCCATATGGATAGCGGTATACTAATGCTTGCCGCCGGTAAACCGTTCATAAAATTTGCGATGATGGCAGCGAAAGATTATTTCTTCGATAACAAAAACCGGAAATATTTTTTGAGTCTTCTTATGAACCTTATACCAATTGACAGGGATGCCGACAAGCAATCAATGATTGAATACCTTGCTGCGTGTAAGGAGTTTTTAAAGGATAACAAAAGCGGATTAATTATTTATCCGGAAGGTACTCGCTCTAAAACCGGGAAGATGCAGAAGTTTAAAAAAGGTCCGGCAATGATTTCTGCTGAACTTGGTGTCCCGATTGTCCCGGCTTATATCAGCGGTTCTTTTACAGCCTGGCCAAAAGGGAAAAAGTTTATGAAACCTACATCGCTAAATGTGTGGATAGGCAAACCAATTTATCCCGAGAAATTTTTATCAGAAACAGAATTAATAAACGGACAGCACTTTACTGCTTATCGTAAAATAACAGAAGTACTTGAAAGTAAAGTGCATGAACTTATGGAGTTAAAAAAGTAATGAACAATAACACCAAACAAATGAAGTGGTGGGGATGGGGTGATGAACAAATTGACTTTGATATTGACAGCAAACCCGATCTGTGGCCTTATATAAAAAAAGTAGTCGGAATTGAAAACGATAATAAAGTCGTGTATACACCTCCCGTTCCATTTGAGCAAATAAATCTTCCTCATCAAATTATCAATGAAACATTTCTAAACTCAGTAAAAAATATTTTGAATGCTGATCAGATAAATCTGGATAAGTTGGACAGACTTATCCACTGTTACGGAAAAAGTTTCAGGGATCTCTGGAGAATCAGGCATGGAATTGTTAAAGGTGCACCCGATATAATATTATATCCTGATAATGAAACTCAGATTTGTGAAATAATAACACTTGCAAATGAGACTGGTGTGAAAATTATCCCCTTCGGGGGTGGAAGTAATATCGCCGGTTCTCTTGAAGTCCTGAAACAACAGGATGCGTGCGTTGTTTCACTCGATCTTAAACGTATGGATAAAGTACTTAGTATTGATAAAGAATCATGCGTTGCAAAAATTCAGGCTGGTGCTTTAGGTCCGTATATGGAGGAACAACTCCAAAAAGAAGGATTCACACTTGGTCACTTTCCTGATTCTTTTGAATATTCAACCTTGGGGGGATGGGTTGCAACCCGATCAGCAGGGATGCAAAGTGATATCTACGGAAAGATAGAAGACATGGTAATCTCACTGAGAATGGTTACACCTAATGGAACGATAGCCACAAGGACTGTTCCCAAATCATCAAATGGAATTGACATAAAACACATTTGTATCGGGAGTGAAGGTATTCTTGGCGTAATAACTGAAGCATCCATGCAGGTACATCGCTTACCCAAAAACAGGGCGGCTTACGGATTTTTATTCCCCGACTTTGAAAGCGGGATAAAAGCAGTTTATGAATGTGTTGAAAAAAATTGTATGCCTGTTGTAACCAGACTGAATGACCCCGATAAAACAGCACTATCATTAGCATATAAAACCAAATCAAGTGCGCTAAAACATCACCTGGGAAATTTGGTTAAATCATATCTAAAAAATGTTAAAGGATTTGATCTGGAAAAATGCTGTCTTATGCTGAATGTATTTGAAGGAGATGATGAACAATTCCATTCCGTTAAACAAAAAGTGAAATCAATTTATAAAAAGTATGGTGCAGTAAATCTTGGTACCGATCCTGGTAAAGCATTTGAAAAAGGTAAATACGATTTTCCATATCTGCGTGACTTTGTGATGGACCGGAATATTATGGCTGATGTAAGTGAAACAGCAACTGTATGGAGTAATCTTCTTCCTCTCTACTATTCAACCTACACAGCACTTGAAACAGCAATTAAGAAAACAGGAAAGAAACCATTTCTGGGATGTCATATAAGTCATACTTATCACACCGGTGCAAGCCTCTATTTCACTTTTGGATGTACTCAAATTCCGGGTAAAGAGATTGAACAATATCTCTATATAAAAAAAGCTGCCGAGGATGCATTTATAAAAGGCGGAGCCACTCTATCCCATCATCATGCAGTTGGATTTGAACATTTGCCCTGGTTGGAGGATGATATTTCCAAAACAGGTGTTGATGTGTTGAAGGCATTAAAAAAAGGGCTTGATCCTGAAGGCATTATGAACCCTGGGAAAGTAATTCCGGTTGATCAGAGTATTACTGAGTGGGGTCTAAAATCCGAAGACATCGCAAATTTTGATAAGGGATTAAGTTGAAGTTTGAAAAAAAAGTTGTTGTAATTACCGGAGCTTCATCCGGATTGGGTAGGCAGCTATCAATTGATTTTGCAAATGAAGGATCTTCAGTAATTTTATTTTCACGTGATGAAACAGAATTAAAAAAAACATTTGAACTTTGTAATTCCCAGCATTCATCAATGATAGTTGGAGATGTTTCTAAAAAAACAGATTGCATCAATCTTGCAGAATATGTTAAAGCTAAGTACGCGAAAGCTGATATAATTGTACTAAACGCCGGTGTAAGTATGTGGACTTCATTTGATGAAATTGATGATACTGATCAATACAGAAAAATGTTTGATGTAAATTTTTGGGGAACGGTAAATTGTATAAAAGCATTCTCGAAACAGTTACATGAAACTGCCGGGATGGTGATCGTTATATCTTCTTTACAAGGGAAAATCGGAGTCCCATTTCATACTTTCTATTCTGCTTCAAAACATGCTTTACAGGGATTGATAAACTCACTTAGATTTGAATACCACGATATTAATTTTTTGAGTGTTCTCCCCCATTGGATAAGCGGTACAAACCTGAGACAAAACGCGCTTGATTCAAAAGGCAGTTCAATAGGTGATCAAAAAAAATCACACACGAGCGAGTCAATCACAGTGGAAGAGTGCAGCAAAAAAATTCTGTATGCAGCAGTAAAGAAAAAGCGTGAGTTAATTATCCCATTCAAACTGAAATTACTGATCTGGCTTTATAATATTTATCAGCCGCTTGCTGAAAAAATAATCAGATCAAAAGTACATTCGCAATAAACGGGAACCACTGAACTGTTGCATGTGCAAGCTATATTCTTTAGTTTAAGCACGGAGATGAGAATCTAATTAGTGCTGCATTAGTATTACGAATTGCGATTTACCAATGCAGCACGATTTAAAATCTTAAAAATTATCCTGATTCTTTTCTGGTTAAAAGAATGAAAGAATTTTTTAGTGTTCTCGAAGTATCAAAACTCTTAAAGCTAAGCCGTTCAACCGTTCTTTACTATATTAAATCGGGCAAACTGAAAGCGGAACAGGTTGGAAAAATTTATGTTATTTCACAGGAAGCTTTCGGAGATTTTTTGAAAGAACATAAAACCAAAAAGAAAATTAAAAAGATAAATCAAACCCGACTCGATTTTTAGTTTCATTCTTTAAGTTTGTTCAATAATAAAAAGGTAATAACTTGGCGGAAAACAGTCACAAATCCGTTTTCTACTTTAGAAATATATTTACAGTATTGGTTGTTTCAGTACTGTTCAGCGCATGTTCAAAACAGAAAGATCCGATACCGCAGGATTTTAGTTCTTTATCTATGGATAAAAAACTTTCCGGTAAAGAAGCGAAAGATTTTCTCAACCGTATGCACGCCGGTGATGTAACTTCAGCAAAAAACGAAATTGGTTTTTATTCCGGAAGTGAAGGCGGAGCCACGATATATGTATCTTACTTTGATGACAAATACCAGGCACAAGCTGAAGAAAAACGTATGACTGATAAAATTGCAAAGGGACAAACCGAATTTACCAATAGTGGTGTTTTTTATTATGACGGGTTAAAAATTTTCAAATGTCTTGGTTACAGCCAGTCACATTTCGTTTTTTCAAAAGAAGAAAAACTGATCTGGCTTACTGCCGATACAGCAATAATCCGCAAACTGCTTGCAGCTTATCTTGAATACCTAAACAAATAATCTACGGATGCTTTCCGATCTCATTACTTTTCATCGAACCGGATATATTGTGAATAATTTTTTCCGGTTCACCACAATTTTTTTTCTTCCGATTTTATTTTCATGCAGCACAATACAAAAAGATCTGTTCACTGAAGGAATGGATTATCTGAATCGCGGAAACTACTTCAAAGCAATCGAATTGTTTGACCAGGCTCTGGCGGATGAACCTGATTCAAAAATATATTTTAATAAAGCTATTGCTTTGTACAAGACGGGGCAAACACCCGAATCAATAAACAACTACACTAAAGCAATTGAAGTTCAACCAAATTTTGCTGAGGCATATTTCAACCGTTCTTTATGTTATCTTGAACTTCAAAAGTTTTCAGAAGCACTTCGCGATTTAAATACATGCATAGGTCTGAATGCACAATTTGCCGAAGCATACTTTGCAAGGGCTTATCTCTACAGCTATAATAATAATTATCAGGCGTCTATAGGAGACTATGACAAATTTATTATGCTGAAACCGGATGACGCACGTGGATTTGTAAACCGGGGAAATGTGCGCGGACTGATGGAGGACCCTCTGGGCGCAATTGATGATTTTACAACTGCGATTGAAATTGATCCGGATAATATAAACGCTTATATCTCCAGAGGGACTGATAAAGGAATAATCGGGGACTATGAAGGCGCAATAGACGATTTTTCATCTGCAATAAATTTAGATGATTCAACTGAGCAATATTATTTTATGCGCGGGGAAGCAAAATTTATGATCGAAGATTTTGATGGTGCAATCAGGGATTATGAAATGATGATAAAACTTAACCCGAAAAATGGTCAGGCATTTTATGTAAAAGGGTTAGCAGAGTTAAGCAATAAAAATAAGTCTAAAGGTTGTGCTGACCTGAAACGTGCTGCGGAACTTGGTTACGTGGAAGCCTTTTCTGCGATCACAGAAAATTGCGTGGAAAAACAAAAGAGTAAATCAAAGTGAACCGGATGTTCAATTCTTTTTAATCGTCTGTGTCTTCGTAGCAGCCGTAAGCGGATTCAGGAACCGGTACACTTATCGCATTCTTATCGACCAGAACATCCCATATTTTATCAGCAATTTTGCCGGAATCCAGGAGTCCGCGATTTAAAGCATTTTTGTACTCAAGTTCGATAATCTTTTTGATTACCTGTTGAATCTCATCAACTTTTTGTGCCAGATGTCTGTTCATATTAATCCTGAATATTAGTTTGATCTTATGCCGGATGAGGAAAAGCGTATTTTCATAACTCATGAATTATGCCATTCAAAGTATATATCAGGCATACTCAACTTTCTGTTTTATTATCGAAGGAATGTCTCAATAAGTTTATTCGTAACTAATTGATTCAGTCGGAGAGTAAAAAAAACCACTTAACTATTTCTCGAGTAATGGATTTATCCTGTCGAGAAGCTGTTTTGCGGGCATATAATTAGGATCTAAACCCAGGCATTTATTTACATAATAATTCGCTTCTTCGAATTTTTTCTGGTTAAAACTGCTCTGGGCTAACCCAAAATATGCTTCGGTATAAGCAGGATAATTCTCAAGTGCTTTATTAAAATTATTCTCTGCCCGGCTATAATTCCGCAGTGATTCATACGAAGCCCCTAAAAGAAAATATGTTTGAGAAGATCTTGGATCTAAAGCCAGTGATTGATTTAATAACTGCACAGCATTTGCTGAATTGCCCGACTGAAGCATTTGGATAGCTGCCTGGTTCATCTGAGAAACTTCTTTTGGCTGGATATGTGTCCTGCCCTGCTCGTATTTAAATATCTCGAGAAATTCAAATTCATGAACAGGTACATATACCGGTTTATCATTAACAACTTCGAACCAGTTTTTTAATGTGACAACATAATTTACTTTCTGCTTGCTTAGGTAATCATTCATATATTCCGAATACATTCTGTTATTCAGATGATCGATCAACTCCGGTGTTACAAGCCCAGCCATGTCCACTAATTTTCTTTTGCCGTAGTATGCGATGGCGCCGACATCATGTGTTGCAATTATATCATTCGTATCAGTGTTTGCATCTATCCATTTACCGGCAGCAACATGTCTTTCATTATGATACTTGCACAGAAGTGAATATTCCTTAACGTTTGTGGAAATCTCATTAAACGTAATTGAAATGCCTGCAATAAGAAAAAGGATAAACACCATGTTTGAAAGCTGGCTTCTTCCCCCGGATAATTTTGTGTGAAGAAAATCTACGACAATCTTTACACCTGAAAATGCTATCAGAATATAGAAAGGAATTACAGGCATCAAATATCTTCCGAACCTGTGAGCAAATGGAAGCTTTATGTAATAAACAGCAATCAAGCCCAGTATAAATATCAGGCAGACTAATAATGTTTTATACTCCTTCTTAAAAAATGATTTTATAATTGCGACGAGTCCTACCAGGAAGGGCACCCAAATAATTACAAATTCTGATTGTGTAAAATATTTCAGAACATCATTCTCAAGAAAATTTGCTCTGCTGGAGTTTTGATAATACTCTAACTTGGCTTTGTATGTGTTGGGAAGAAATGATCCTGACAGCAGATAATTAAATATGAAATAACCAGCCGCCATAATAAAAGCTATTGAAAATGCTTTTGAAATTTCACCCGTTGAAAATTTGTTGTCGGAATTATCATCTTTTTTAAAATAATTTCGCCGGAGGAAAAAATCGAAAGCAATTGCAATCCATAGTACAAGTCCATCAGGTCGGCACCAGATTGTTAATCCCAGCATAATTCCGAGCAGAACAATTTTTTTATACCTGTATGCATAAATACTTCCGGTTATAAAAAACAGGAACATTGAAGTTTCCATACCGGAAACATTTATCAGGTTAAGCTTAGGCTGAAGAGCAACTAAAAGTGTAGTGACCAAAGCAAGCAGAGGAAATCCATTGAATTCATTCCCCGCGATTTTTATAAATGCAAAGACAAACAAAGCCCCGAACAAAATTCCCGGTATATAACTGATAATGAATTCATTGTTTGAAACAAGAAAAAGAAGCGAAAGCAAAATTGTATAAATTGGTGATGTAGAACCTGACGTTACCATTTCATTTTTGAAATAAGAGAAACTTCCATAATCAACAAAGTTTTTTGCAAATGTTAAGTGGATCCACGGGTCGTCTAATGGAAATCCGAAGTACCCGTTTTTGTCAAACGAATCATAGACAAAGTAGATGCCTGTTATAATGGTTAAAAGTACAGGCAGATAAATCAGGTAGTTCTGATATTTACCTGCTTTTAATGAATAGATTAATTCGACCGTCTTCCCTGTTTTCACAGCAGAAGATTTTTTCTGTGCATTTTTCTTTTTTTCTTTTTTACTCACGCTTAGCCACGAATATTTTATTGTTCAATTAGAAAAATTTTGTATTGATGCTCAAAAATAATATCAAATCTGAAATAGAAAAAGATTAATCTTCTCCAAACTTAAATTGTAAAGCGATCAATGATTTAAAATAATAAAGGGCGCATTTCTGCGCCCTTCCTCTTCTTCTTGCTTCTCACCAAATAAATTATTTGGTAAGAATCATTTTCTTAACTGAACTGAATTCACTTCCATTAACACCAGCTGCATCTATTCTGTAGAAATAAACACCGCTGTTCAATGAGCTGCCGTCAAATGTGATTGAGTGAGGACCGGCAACAAAATTCTGATTCAGTATTGACAATACTTCCTGACCAAGAATATCAAATACTTTAAAGCTTACTCTCGATTCGACAGGAAGATTGAAATTGATCTTTGTTGAAGGGTTGAATGGGTTCGGATAGTTCTGGCTGAGTTCAAATTCAGCTGGTATACCCATATCAATTTTAACTTCATTACTGTAGCTGAATGTACCGTCAAAGTCGATTTGTTTTAATCTGTAAGTATAGCTGCCTGTACCTACATTAACATCTATAAAGGAATAACTTTGTGCCTGTGAAGTTGTTCCGAAACCTTTTACAAATCCTACGGTTGTGTAGTCTTCGGTTTCTGATCTTCTTTCAATTTCAAATCCGCTGTTATTCAATTCGGTTGCTGTTAACCAGCTTAGAACAACATTTTCATTTGAGCGGTTAGCATTGAAAGATACAAGTTCAACAGGAACTATGTATGAATTATCAACAAATACTTCTGTTAACATTGAAATAGCGGTACCATTATAACCTGTAGCAACCGCAAGCTTCCATTGATTTACTTCTGTTTGAATACTACCAACAGAGGAACCAAGAACAGCAGTTGGTTTACTAATCTGCGGAACCCATGTGTCTGTAGCAACTTTATAAACGTAACAATCAGTGGAGCCGGTCCAGGATGTTGTAGGGCTTCCGCCTGCAACGATTATTCCGTCCTGCCATTTAGCAGCATCCCATCTGAATCTTGCACCAAGTGGGAAAGCAGCTCCTGAAGTCCAGGTGATAATGGTTCTGTCATTAGCATCAATTGTTCCGACATAGGTTGTTCCAACAATACCGGAAGCAGTAGCACCGCCGACATAAACGATTGTGTTGTTGTATATCGCCATCGCACCGCCAAAAATACCTGTTGGCAATGATGTTGCAGGTCTCCAGGTATCGGTGTTAACATTGTACAATAAAACTGATGTTAGATAGTTTGTTCCATCATAACCACCAACAAGGTAAATTAAACTATCCTGGTATGGATAAGCATCTGACCAGCCTACATTACCGGGCAGTGTAGCTGCAGTAGACCATGTGTTTGCAGTAATATCATACTTCAGAGTTGTGTTTTGATATGCCGGTGTTGAAGCTCCATCACTACCGCCGATAACAAAATAGTAACCCATAGTTGCTGCTGAAGTTGTAACTACTCTCGGCTGCGGTAGTGGTGCTATAGCAACCCATGTATTTGTTGCAAAATCATATTTGTTTGCTTCTGTTTTGTTTGTTGAGTTACCGCCTGCTGAGAATAATAATTCAGTAGCACCATTCTTATAAGTTGCACCGGCGCCCATGTAAGTACCAACATTAATATTTGCTGCGGTCATCCATGTTGCATCAGTAACACTAACAACTTTTTGAAGTGTATCGTTTAATGCATTAACATCACCTGCAAGCTGAGTATATGCTTTTACAGTATATGTTCCGACAACTGCTGCAATGTTATCGAATGAAACTTGTTGCGTTGTATTCGGTGCAAGTCCGGTTACAGTTTTTGTGGAAGTATAACCTGCAGGAACAATTGTCATTGTTACGTTGAAAGTCTGCTCTGCACTTCCAAAGTTTTTAACTGTTGCCATTGGAGTAACTGTACCTGGTAAAATATTACCGGCAACATCGAGTGAGAACATACCAACATCATTAGCCGGAGCTGTGCCAATTTTTATGTTATCGAGATAAAGGTTATTTCCATAAGCACTGATTGCTTTGAATTTTACCATATTGGTTCCAACAGGAAGAGCAAAAGTTTTGGTTGCCCATTGAGCTGCTGTTGGTGTGAATGTACCGCTTTGACCTGGTGCTGTTACCAGTTCACCGCTGTTACCGCCGTGTAAAAGTATCAAAGTTGTAAAAGTTGTTCCGCCATCTGTTGAAGTTTCAAGTTGAAGCTGATCATCTTCACCACCGGTATAGGTTGCATAAGCATGATCAAATACAAGTTGATCCCCTGTAACTGTAGGTGCCATTACGCTGGTGACCATTGATTGGGTTGTTCCGGTTGTAGCGCTGTAAAAATTAAATTTTGCTGCGGCAACACCCGTTCCATAACCACTGCATGTAGTTACTAAAGTCCAGTATGCTGTACCTGTGAATTCCAATGTCCAGCCTGTAGGCGGGAACACCTGGTCTTCGAAATCTGTAAATATATATCTTAAATCAGTGACACCTTTTGTACCAAGAACAACCGGGTTGTTGTCCTGTACGTAGGTTCTGTCTTCAGTAGAAATCTGGTAAGGAGCCAAGTTCCATGAAGCATTCTTCTGGCTTTGAGCCAGTGTGAATGAAAAAGCAAGGAGCAGAGAAAGAACAAAAAAGGACTTCTTCATAGTTAACCTCTATTTAGTGGATTGATTGTATAAGTATTACAGCTAATCATTTCGCTATAATGTTTTATCAATTTCAAAAAGACTTGACCGACCAGGAATTACAATTCGGTTTATTTAGACTTGAATATCTTTTACTAAAAATATCCCGGTAAATAAACAGCGGGTTCGGACAACTTAGTAACAAATATTAAACTGAACAGGATATGATTATGCTCTATCCCGCGATGAACAGGCTGAATAGAAATTTTCTGTTTCAGCCGATGCCTGAAATTTTTCCCTCAATAATTATTAATGAACAACAATTATGGTTTCAGCCATATGAACTATCATTGAGAAAATTCAATGATGATGATTCAGGGTATTGCGCAGGATAAGCAGCGTTATTGAAAGTTGATCCTTGAATGGAATCGAGCAGTTCTATCTGAATTAAAGATGCATCGTAAATCGAGTATTGCATCCTGTTCTCCCTGTAAATAATTAATTCTATCTCTGATCAAACTTATACAAAATTGATTTACTATAAAACATTTTTTTCAAAAATATTTTTATCAATAGTTAATGAACAGCAATTACTGCCCTGTAAATTAAATTCAATATTGAATTATAAGCATCAAAGAAGTTTTAAATTAAAAAGAATAAAGAGTTTGTTTTTAAAATCAGACAAGAAGATTAAATGCCCTTTGTATCACCCTTAACCATCTGCCAGCCAGTCAGAAGAATTATCTGTATATCGAGCCAAGGAGACCAGTTCTCAATGTACCATAGATCATAATCAATTCTTTTTTTCATTCGTTTTTTATTTTCTTCAAAATCAGGTACATCACCGCGAAGCCCGTGAATCTGTGCCCAACCCGTTATGCCGGGTTTGACCCAGCTTCGTATTTTTATTTCTTCAACCATCTGCTCATAAATTTTTTGGAATGATATCATGTGAGGACGGGGACCAACAACAGACATATCACCTTTAAAAACATTAATGAACTGGGGAAGCTCATCGAGGTTCGTTCTTCTTAATATTTTTCCGAGCTCTGTTATTCTTGGATCATCCTGAACAACCGGTACAAAAGTATCTGTTTGTTTTGACTCATGCATTGTTCTGAACTTATAACAGTTAAATGTTTTTCCATGTGCTCCTGTTCGTTCCTGTATGAAAAAAAGTTTTCCGCGGGAATTAATGAGATTAAGCAAATAGATTACAGGAATGAGCCACCAAAGCACAAGAGCAAACACTAACAGTGAAAAATTTATATCGAAAATACGTTTAAGGAATCGCCAGTGAATTTCTGAAAGCGGTTCTGCCCTTACGGTAATTACAGGAAAATCTCCGATAAGATTTACCTGGTATTTTTTTGAAAGAAACTTAAAGTAATCCGGAATAATATGCGTCCTTACCGCGTGCTTATTACAAACACGAATGATGTTATCGAGAAGAAGAGGATCAACTAAAGATAATGCTATTACAACCGTATCAATTTTAATTTGAGTGATTATCCTGTCCAGTTCTTCCGTAGTTCCTAAATAGTCATCAATAAGCACAGAATCTTTTTCAATATCGACATATCCTGAAAATCTTAATCCGAACTCAGGATGCTTTACAATTAATTCTTTTATACTCCGACCCGTTTCTCCGGCACCGACTATCAGCAGATTTTTCTGATTTTTTTCTTTTCTCATAAGACTGCCCAGAATAACTCTTAATAGTATTATCCTGATACTGATGACCGAAATCACTATCAGAGAATTATACAGGATAAAATTTCTGGTGAACAAAAGTTCCTTGGCAGCAAAGATGAAAAGTATAGACACAATAACCTGTAGAGCTGCTAGTTTCAGTACGTTTAATAACTGGTAGGAAAAATGTTTTGTGTTAAAATCATCATAAAAATTTATTACATCTGAAAATAAATACCAGGAAAAATTTAAACCTGCCATAAGAATAAACATATAGTTCCGCTCAAGAAGTATTTCCCAGGACTGCGCAAATACCGCGCTGGCAAGAAATGATAAGTTTATTATGAACAAATCAAGGAAGAGTCTCAGATAGTATATAGACTTTTTATTAGCAAGCATTCTGAAAGTTTCTTATTTCATGTTTTTTCTGTTAAAGAAAATATTGCTTTTCTCATCAACATAGCGGGTTATATTTTCTTCAAATACTTTTCTGTCAAACTTTTTTGCGTATTGATTCAGAAACACTGAATCAAATTTATTTTCATTCTTTTCGAATTTTAAAATTGCTTCACGTAAGGATGTTATACTTTGCTCATTAAAATGAATTCCTGATTCACCATCAATTATAGTTTCGGAAGCTCCTCCTTTATTAAATGCAATTACAGGAGTGCCGCAGGATAGTGCTTCCACAGGAATAATTCCAAAATCTTCTTCGGCAGCAAAAATAAATGCTTTAGCTTTTTGCATATACTCTTTTAGTTTTACATCGGGTTGATAACCGATGTATTCAACATTCTTTGAAAGCAACGCCCGGATTTTATTCTGATCGGGACCATCGCCGATAAGAACTAATTTTCTTCCGTCAAAATCTTTAAATGTTTCAACAATAAGATCGATTTTTTTGTATGGGACAAAACGGGATGCCGCAAGGTAGTAATCATCTTTTGTAGTGCTGCACTCAAACTTCTTTGTATCAACAGGCGGATAAATAACGTCAGCTTTTCTGCCATAAATTTTTTCAATTCTTTTGGCAATGTAGTGAGAGATTCCAACAAAATAATTAACACGGTTTGCGGTTGTTGAATCCCACATCCTTATGTAATGAAGTATATTCTTTGCAATGAAACCTTTTATACCACTTGTAAGGTTTGCCGCTTTTAAGTATTGATGATACAAGTCCCAGGCATACCTTATTGGGGTGTAACAGTAACATATATTCAGTTGATCTGAATTTGTAATGACCCCTTTCGCAACCGCATGAGAACTTGTTAAAACAAAATCATAACCTGAAACATCAAACTGTTCAATTGCATAAGGAAAAAATGGGAGATAATTCCTGTGTTTCGTTTTTATGAACGGAGCTTTTTGCAGAAATGAAGTATTAAGGTTTTTATTCTTAAATACTTTTTGTGATTCCTCATAGTTCAACAAATTGAAAAGAGTAAAAACATCAGCATCTGTCCAGATGTTTGTAAAAGACTCAACACATTTTTCAGAGCCGGCATAACTTGCAAACCAGTCGTGTACGATAGCTGTTTTCATTTACTGATTTTTCCCCGGCTAAATATTTCCAGGTAAACGTCTTTAGTCTGATTTATCATTCGGGCAATATTATATTTTATTTCGATTGTTCTTCTGCCTGCTTCCGATATTTTTTTCCAGAGTACTTCGTCTTCATATAATGATGAAATAATTTTCGATGCTGATTCGGGTTTATCAATATCATATAAAAAACCATTTACACCATTCTCTATTATATCGTTGTTGCCAACGACATTCGTTGCAACCACCGGAAGGCCGACAGACATAGCTTCAAGAACACCAAGCGGAAGTCCTTCCGCACGGGACGTGGAAATATAACAAAATGAATTCAGTAAATATTCTTTGGGATTATTAGAAGCCCCGCCAAAGATAAATTTTGATGTTAATCCCATTTCTTCTGCCGCCGCTTTAATACTACTTTCACTTTCTCCGCTGCCAATAGTTTTTATTAAGAAAGTCTTATCGTTTTCATTCAAAGCCTTCAATATGGGGATAAGCAATTCAGGGTTCTTAGCGTGATCAAATCTCGTTATCGTTGAAATGACCGGGTTCGCTGTCTTAACTTTCGAATATTCAACAATCTCATTTCCTATTTCTACTCCATTAAGAATGAGTGAAAGCTTTTCTTTTTTGGCAATCTTTAAATTAATTGCAGTTTTCATTTCTCCCTCTGAAACCACAATAAATCTTCGTGTAAAAAAAGCTAATACCTTTTCGATAAATAGTTGAATATTCTTTTTTATTGCTCCATACTTATAGTAATGAATACCATGGAAAGTATGTACAACAGGAGTTCCGGTTAAGGCTGAAATAATACGGCTATAGATTCCTGCGCCTTTTCCATGAGAATGAATTATGGCAATCTTATTTTCAACAATGAACTTAAGAAGCCGGAAAAAATGTTTTAGGTTGAATTGACGATGCGGAATTTCAATTAGATTATCTGCCCCGATCAGACTGCAATATCTTTCCCAGTATGGAAGATCTTTTGGGCAGGCAACAAAAAAATTCATGTCCTCTTTTAAATAATTTAAAAGTTTGAAAATATGTTCCGGACCACCTCCATAGTCAGCGCGCGATGAAATAATAATTACTTTTATGGATGTTTTCATCTGCCTGTTGGGTTTATTTTCTGCGGAATGCCATATATTTGCAGGTAATTATCAGGTAAATTATAGTTGTTCATAAACTTATACTCAAAAATAAAAACTAACATACTGAAAAACTAAACCAGACCGGTATTTGTTTTTTATTGTCAAATGAAGATATCTATTATTACTCCAGTTTTTAATTCTGCAAAAAGTATTTCGCGGAATGTTAATTCAATAGTAAAACAGACCCATCAGGATTTTGAACAAATTGTTATCGATAATCTGAGTAATGATGATACACTTAACATTATCCAGAATATTTACAATGAACACGGAGTAAATAATAAACTAAAAATTATTAGTGAACCAGATTCAGGTATTGCCGACGCTTTTAACAAAGGTATTAATGCTTCATCCGGGAATGTAATTGCCATTCTGAATAGTGATGATGAATATTACAATGATAAAGTCTTTGAAGAAGTAATAAATCTTTTTAAGGAAAGTGAACCGAGTTTTGTATATGGCGATATAAAATTTATAGATGCTATTTATGGTTCAAATTTAAGAAAACCTTTGCTCTGTGATCTTTCCGTAGCGATGCCCTACAATCATCCTGCGATGTTTATTAAAAAAGAACTATATCAGAAGTGCGGGATGTATGATACTTCATTTAAATATGCTATGGACTATGAATTAATTGTGCGGCTGGAAAAAAACATTCCTCTCTTCAGAGATAAAGGTAAATACCTTTCAGGTCAACCAATAGCTTTGATGAATGCGGGCGGTGAATCCTGGAAAAATGAAATAAAAGGAATCAAGGAAACAAGGTTAGCTTTAATTAAACATGGATTATGGAATTTTTCAGCAAAAAAAAATTATGTTTTAAGAATAAGCAGAGTCAGGATTAAAAAAATTATTCACTTGCTCGGGCTTAAATATCTTATCGCCCTTTGGAGGAATCACAAATGGAGTTAACGTTCGTTGAAAAAATAAAGATTATACTTTTGCTGTAATATTAATATGCCAAAAGTATCTATTGTAATATTGAATTATAACGGCAAAAGATTTTTGAATGATTGCATTTCATCAGTGCTGAAACAGGATTTTACAGACTATGAAATAATTTTAGTCGATAATAATTCAAGCGATGGTAGTGCGGATTTTATCAGAGAGAAATTTCTACAAATAAAATTGATTCAATCAGATAAGAACCTCGGCTTTGCAGGTGGAAATAATCTTGGAGTGAATCACTCAAGTGGTGAATTAATTGTACTTCTGAACAATGACACGGTAACAAAAGATAACTGGCTTAAAAACCTGGTAGCGGCAGTGGACAAAGACAATGTTGCAATTGCTTCTCCGTTAATTTTAAATGAACACACTCCAATGAAATACTGGGAAAGAAAAGGTTCAATAAATTTTCTAGGTCATAATATTATGCTTGTCTTCAGTAAAGAAGAAGAAATATTTTCATCCAGCGGCGCATGTCTTATATACAAAAAGGATTTACTCGGAATACCATTTGACGAAGACTATTTTGCTTACAGTGAAGATGTATATCTTGGACTAAGAGCAAGATTTATGGGATATGAAATCCATCATACAAACAACTCAGAGATTTATCACTTTGAAGGAGGTTCATTTAACCGGACACCTAACCAATTAAAAACGTTTATTCAGGAAAGGAACAGACTACTGAATATGTTTTTGTTCTTTTCACTTAAGACCAATTTAAAACTTATACCGATATATCTGTTCAATATTATAACAAAACTCTCTGTTGCATTAATCTTTGGATGGCACAAGAAATATAAAAAGTATTCACTACCCGGGCTGTTACAAGCTTATTTTTGGTTTATCAGGAATATATCCCTGGTACTTAATAAGAGAAAAAAACTAGCGTCGCAAAAATCTATAAATGAAAAGAATGTTATAAAATTTATGACATATAAACTTGATAACGGTGAAAGTTTGCCAGGCAAATTCATTAATTACATGGCAAAAATATATTTTACTGTTGTAAACATTAGAACTTATGAATTTTATCACGACTCTAGCACTGGAAGATTAAATACGACATTATATTAAACAACGCGATTGAAGTATCAAAACATCATAGTTTCTGACAATGATTAATATTATAGCTGAGCTAAAAAATTCCTTCAACTTTAATAGTCAAACAAGAGGAGGAAAAGCAAAGAAAAATATAATGCTGATCTTTATACTGCACGGCATAAATTTTATATCACTAATGTTGCTCGTTCCGCTTTCAATTGATTACCTTGGCGAAGTCAAATATGGTATCTGGGTTACTTTAAGTTCTGTTGTGATGTGGATAAATAATTTTGATTTTGGCATTGGGAATGGATTAAGGAATAAACTCTCAGAATCTTTTGCTGAAAATGATTTAGTGAAAGCTAAAAGATATATAAGCACAGCTTATTCGGTATTTGCTAAACTTGTAGCCGGACTAATACTTTCATTTGTAATCATCGCCCCATTTATTGACTGGACATCTGTTTTTAATTCTCCACAGAGTATCAGCAATGAAGTGGAAGAGACTATCTTTTTTGTATTCATTACATATTCATTACTTTTTTTTACAAAACTCATTTCATCAGTTATTAATGCGGATCAGAAACCTGCTCTTAACAGTTTTTTGGGTGTCCTCGGAAATGTTCTGACACTACTTGCAATTTATGCATTGCACAAAACAACAAGCAGTAACCTCATATTGCTAGGTGTTTTTTCTTCTTTAATGCCTTTGATAATTTTTATTATCGCCTCAATTGTACTCTTTAGAAGTATTTATAAAAAAGTCGCGCCGTCAATAAAGTCTTCTGATAAACATTACACAAAAGATTTGGTAGGACTTGGACTAAAGTTTTTTGTAATCCAATTGTCAGGCGTAATAATGTTTGCCTCCCAGAATTTAATAATAACTCAGTTGCTTGGTCCCGAACAGGTAACGGTTTACAATGTTGCTTACAGGTATTTTTATTTTATTCCTTTGATCTTTAATGTTGTGTTAACTCCATTGTGGTCAGCATATACTGAAGCTTATACGAAAAATGAAATGTCTTGGATAATAAATTCCATAAAAAAGATTCACTATGTATGGTTTATCTTATCAGTCATTGTTGTGTTGATGGTAATCGCCTCCGATTTTGTTTATAACATCTGGGTAGGTAGTGAGATAAAGGTTCCTTTTTTGCTTTCAATTCTGATGGGAATTTATGTTATTATTTTTAACTGGAATAATATTTACGCTTACTTCCTGAATGGCATCGGGAAAATAAAACTTCAGTTTTATTATTCTATATTAATTGCACTCTTAAATATTCCGGTTTCTATTCTGCTTGTAAAATATTTTGATCTTGATCTTAGTGGAGTCGTGATTTCAGGTTGCATATTTCTTGGTGTTGGTGCAATATGGGCGCCGGTTCAGTACTCGAAAATAATAAACAGAAAAGCTAAAGGCATCTGGAATAAATGATGAATTGTCCGATATGCAAATCCACGAGCAATAATGTTTTTTATGCTGAAGTACTAAAAAAACATAAAGTGGAATTCTTTCAATGCAGCACTTGCAGATTTGTATTTACTGAACGGGCATACTGGTTAAAAGAAGCTTATGAAAGCACAATAAACTTGACTGATACGGGAATAATTGAAAGAAATCTTTACTTCTCCAGGGTTACTTCTGCTTTAATCTTTTTCTTGTTCAATAAAAAACTTTCATTTGTGGATTATGCAGGCGGGTATGGTATATTTACCAGACTAATGCGCGATATCGGGTTTGATTATTTTTGGATGGACCCATATTGCGACAATTTAACAGCCCGGGGTTTTGAATATAAACAAGAAGAATTAAAACAAATAGAGTTGTTAACGGCATTTGAAGTTTTTGAACATCTTCAAGATCCCGTTAAAGAAATTTCAAGTATGTTGAAGATTTCCAAAAATATTTTCTTTTCGACTCAATTAGTATCAGATCCACCACCAACCCCTGATGGATGGTGGTATTATGGATTAGAGCACGGTCAGCATATTTCATTTTATTCATTAAAGTCTTTAGAAACTATCGCTAAAAACTTTGGTTTAAATTTTTATTCTTTTAAAGGCCTTCATCTTATGACAGATAAAAGAATTAATTTTTTGATTTATAAAACAATCATAAACCTTTCCAATTTTGGGCTATTCCATTTAATAAAAAAATTAATGCCCAGTAGAACATGGGATGATCATCTTTCATTGAAGAAATAGACTTAATATATTCGTTACTATATGTACACTTCACAGCTTAAAAGATTTAAAAATGCAATTAATTACATAATAACCAGTGCGCTGATTAAGCTAATTAAATTTAACCGAACTAAAAAAAATGAAAAAACATTACTCATTATAAGACTGGACTCAATCGGGGATTACATTTTGTTTAGAAATTTTCTTGAGCTCGTTAGAAAATCAGAGAAGTATGGCGACTATAAAATTACTTTGTGCGGAAACTCAACGTGGAAAAATCTTTCTGAAACCTTTGATCGCAACTTTGTAGATGAATTTATCTGGCTGGACCGAAAAAAATTTTACTTTGGTTTTGTATACAAACTAAATTTCCTTAAAAATATCCGCCAGCTTGG
Organism: Ignavibacteriales bacterium; assembly: GCA_016700155.1. Lineage (NCBI taxonomy): Bacteria > Pseudomonadati > Ignavibacteriota > Ignavibacteria > Ignavibacteriales > Ignavibacteriales bacterium. The sequence continues at coordinate 4,559,491 of CP065001.1, read as the reverse complement.
CTTTAATACCGTAGCCGTTGCTACACATTCCAGGGAAATTTTATTTGATGATACGATAGTGAATGCATCGAATGCAAAATACCGCATAGGTACTTCCGGATCGGGAGAAGAGTTTACAAAATGGAAAAGGTCTTTACTTACAAATTCATTCTATACTGAATTAATTGAAATTTCTGATAAGAACTCATTTGAATTTAAAATCAATCAAGAGTTTTTTAGACAATTACTCGGGACTGAAATGACAGTAACAAAACCAGCCCTTGACACTTCCCCACTGCTAAATGACGAACGAATTAAGAATAAATATGTGGTTTTGTTTCCCGGCTCTAATGATCCTTTGCGGATTTGGTCCGCAAAGAATTTTAAAGTTGTCGCGGATTTTATTCTGAAGGAAACTGATTTTGATATTGTCATATCTGGCTCGGCAAAAGAAAATAAATTTTTTGAAATGATCGCATCTAAAACCAGCGCGGAAAGATTTATCAACCTGTTTGGTAATTCATTAACCGAACTTGCGAAGTTATTAGCAGAGGCAGAACTTCTGATTTCAAATGACACGAGCGCTGTTCATTTTGCCGCCGCCGTTGATACGCCTTTTATTTGTATATCAAACGGGAGCTATTTCGGGAGATTTAATCCTTATCCTGAATCCGTTTACGATAAAGGAATTCATATTTACCCGGAAGAAATAACAAAAAGAATTTCTGACAAAGATTATTTAAAACAAAAGTATAGATATTCTTCTGATATAGATATTAATAAAATAAAACCGCAAGTTGTGATTGAAATAATTAAAACTTTTCTGAACAGTAGATGAGAATATCCTCGATCATCATAGCTAAGGATGAAGAATTGAACATCGGCAGGTGTCTTTCCAGTCTTTCAGAATGCATTGATGAAACCATAGTTATTATTGATGAAGACTCTTCAGATAAGACAGAAGAGATTGTAAAAAGTTTTCAAACAGTCAAATACTACAAACTTAAATGGCAGGGCTTTTCCAAAACCAAACAACACGCTGTTTCGCTTACAACGAATGACTGGATATTGTGGATAGATGCTGATGAAGCACTTACCCGCGAATTAGAAAAAGAGATAGACAATTTTAAAAGCACCAAGCCTAAACTGAATGCTTACTCAATGAAACGAAGATCCTATTTTCTCGGCAGGTGGATTAAGCACAGCGGCTGGTACCCGGGAAGAGTAACCCGCCTGTTCAACAAAAACTTTGTTAGCTTCAGCGAGAATGATGTGCATGAACATCTTGTTGTTAATGGCGAGACTGGTCAACTAAAAAATGATCTTGAACATTTTACAGACCCGACGATCAGTCATTATTTTCAAAAGTATAATAAATACACATCTCTCGCTGCTGAGGAGATGTTTAAACGCAATAAAAATTTTTCTATACTTGACGTAACCTTAAGACCTTTTAGTCTGTTTTTCAAAATGTTTATTTTTAAAGCCGGATTCCTGGATGGTTTACAGGGATTTATTCTCGCAGTCTTTTCTTCCGCTTATGTGTTTACAAAATACAGTAAGCTGTGGGAATTAAATAGAAAGGATAAATAATTGGAAAACCAAAATGAACTTTTATTCATGCAGCTTGTTATGCAGAATCAGCAGATCGCTCTTATGCTTTTGGGAAAAGAGGTAAACCCTGTGACAAATAAATCGGAAGTGAATCTTGAACATGCAAAGTATACGATTGACATGTTAGATATGCTTGAGATCAAAACTAAAGGGAACCTTACCGACTATGAAAACAAATTCCTGAATGAAGTGATAAGAGACCTGAAGCTAAAGTACCTTGAAGCAAATAAAAACGAATAAAAAATTTTCTTAAATAATTAGCCGGATGTAGTATGGTCATAGGAATAATAGCTAACATAACAAAAGAGAGAGCTTATACTATTGTATCTATGTTCATCGACAAGCTAAGCAGCAACGGGTTTAGTTTTCTGTTGAGTGATTCTCTGAAAGGTAAAATAAGCAGCTCTCCCAAAAAGTTGAAGCAATCTTTCTTTGTAAGGAATGATCTGCTCTGTAAAAAAAGCGATATAGTAATTTCAATCGGTGGTGATGGTACAATGCTCGCCACCGCATATCAGGCACAGTTTTATGATAAGCCAGTGCTTGGAATTAATCTTGGCAAGCTCGGTTTTCTAGCTGAAGCCGATATTCATCAAATTGATACTCTGATAAGCGAAATAAAAAAAGGCAGATATACAATTGATGAAAGAGTTGTTGTGACCGGGATTTGTAAGGGTCACAAAGTAGAACATCTTTTTGCAATAAACGACATTGTGATTGATAAAGGCGGCTGGCCTAAGATGATTGATCTTACCGTAAGAGTGAACAATGAATATGTGACCACATTTGCTGCTGACGGATTGATCATCGCAACACCAACCGGATCAACAGGTTATTCATTATCTGCCGGCGGACCTATTGTCAGTCCAAGCGCAAAAGTAATTACTCTTTCACCTATTTCTCCACACAGCCTTACTGTACGTCCCTTAATACTTCCTGATGATCAGACCATAACTATACTTACCGATTCACTGCATAAAGAAGTGCAGGTAAATTGTGATGGACAGCGGGTCTTTGCATTCCCTCCCCCGCTTGAGATTGAAATTATAAAAAGTAAAAGACCGCTTAAACTTGTACACACTTCACTTACAAATTATTATGAAACTCTAAGAACAAAATTGTTATGGGGTGTTGATGTGCGGAAAAACCTTCTTGATAAAAAATGATCAGTTTAAAATTTTATTAAAGTGTTTAAAACAAAAAATCCCGCCGAAGCGGGATTTTTTAACTCCAATACTTTTAAATCTCAACTTCTTCTAGCACAGGCAGTTGAATCTTACGAACATCAATCTCACGGATTTTTGATTTACCATTCTTTCGTTCGGTAACAGGAGCGGGCTGCTTAACGTTCTTCTTTTCCGGATTATTTTTATCCTTATAGTTTTTATAAGCGTAAACTTTCTTTTTATAGTTACGCAGAACTATCCTGTCCTCATCGTGATGAAGAACATAATTCGGAAGGATTGGAATCTTTCCACCGCCGCCAGGTGCATCAATTACAAAGTGGGGAATTGCCAATCCGCTTGTATGACCACGAAGGTTCTCGATAATATTAATTCCGGTTTCAATTGATGTGCGGAAATGATTAGCTCCTTTGGTTTCATCAGCCATATACATGTAATATGGACGAACTCTTATCTTTAACAACTTCTGCATTAGGTCTTTAATAACTGCAGGGTCGTCATTAACATCTTTCATTAAAACAAGCTGGTTGCCTACAGGAATACCGGAATCAGCCAGCATCTCACATGCTTTCGAACTTTCCGGTGTAATTTCCCAGGGATGATTGAAATGTGTATTAACATAAATGGGGTGATATTTTTTCAGCATCTCGCAAAGCTTTGGTGTAATTCTTTGCGGAAGCACACATGGCATTTTGGTACCGAGACGTATTATTTCAATGTGCGGTATTTCTCTTAATCTCTGAAGTATTTTTTCCAGCATTGCATCTGTAAGCATTAAAGGATCACCGCCGGAAAGAATAACATCCCGTATTTCGGTGTGCTGTTCAAGATAGTTGAAAGCACTTTCCAATCCTTTCATGGAAATTTTTTCATAGTCGCCGACTTTTCGTTTTCGTGTACAAAAGCGGCAGTACAATCCGCATTGACTCGTTACAAGAAAGAGCGCTCTGTCGGGATAACGATGAGTGATGTTTGGTACCGGGCTCATTGCATCTTCCATCAGCGGATCTTCTTCAGCGTCAATATCTTCCAGTTCGGCTTTGCTTGGTACGCATTGACGCCAGATTGGATCTCCGGGATATCGAATAAGGCTTAAGTAGTAAGGATTGATTCTTGCCTGAAAAAATTCATCCAGATCTTCTGCTGTCTTTCTGTCAATATTGAATTTTTCCACAAGCTGATCGACAGTGTGTACACTATCTCTTACCATTTGTTGCCACAGTTCCATGACTAATCCTTATGATTGTTTTTTATAAACTGAAAAACTTTCCGAATACGATCAGGTTATCACCTTTACTATAAAAATCATTGATCTGCGCTACTATCGAGTAATTATTTCTCAGATAAAAATTTCTTGTCGCCTGATAGCTTTCTTTGGATGAAGTTTCAGCAAGCAGCCATCTTCCATTGTTATCAACTACAAACTTTTCTGCATGTTCAAGTAATTCTCTGCCGATTCCTTTTACAGTTGCCTTCTGATCAGAGACGATCCAGTATAAATCATAGACTCCATCAGTAAGTGGTCTTCTTCCAGTGCAATGATATCCAAGCACTTCATCATTAAAATCGTAAACATATATGTTGTAATCGGTCTGAAACTCATTTGATGCAGCAATATTGACTAACTCCATCGCAACATTTACCTCATTATCGGTAAAATTTGGAATCGTGCTGAGCAGTCTTTCTATTCTTACTGCATCATCCTGCTTTATTTTTCGTATCATTCTTTTTTCTTAACAGAGCAAAGTTCGCAATTGTATTCAGCAGTTCATGATATTGTAATCCTGCTGCCGAAGCTGCTCTGGCAAATCCCGAATCAGTTGATATGTCGGGATTCGGATTAACTTCGATAACAAAAGGCGTTCCACTTTCACTTAATCTTAAATCCACTCTTGCATAATCCCTGCAGTTCAATGCTTCGAATGAAGCAAGCGCGGTTTCTTCAACTAACTTTCTTACTCTTGAATTTAATTTTGCCGGACATTTTGGTTTGGTATTATCGTAATACACGCTGTCTGATATCCACTTACCATCGTAAGTAACTATCTTCGGCATACCATCAGGCAATCCTTTAAACTCAATTTCAGAAACCGGAAGAACACTGCTTCCAAGAACTGCAACGTTCAATTCTCTTCCCACGATGTATTCTTCAACTATGACATCTTGCTTATATGTGTCAAAGAGAAACTTCAATTGCTTTTTCAGTGAATTAAAATTGTTGACTACAGAAAATTCAGATATACCTATGCTGGCATCTTCATTAAGAAGTTTTAAGATTACAGGAAATTTCAGTTTGAAATTTTTAGGAAGGACCTTTTCAGGATATTTTATGGTGAGATATGCCGGAGTAGGTATATTGAACGATTGTAAAATTTTTTTTGCTCTGTCCTTATTCAAACAATTTGCCAGGGTTGAAGGAGGATTTCCTGTATATGAATAACCAAGCAGTTCATAAACTCCTGCCATACAGTATTCATAAGTCGCAATTCCTTCTACCGACTCGACAAAATTAAAAATTATATCAGGATCATTCTGGTTTATCCTGTTTATCACCCTGGAAATATTTTTATCAACCGCGAGCGATTCAACTGTCGAATAATTCATCGAGAGGCTTTTTTTAATCAAAGCCATTTCTCTTGAAAAACTTTTTTCTGAAAGATCATCCTGCTCAATGCCGTGCTTTTTCGGTTTGCCGTTGTATACAGAAAAAATGCTCACCGGCGAATTGTAACAGATCAGAATTTTTGCGTTTACTTTCATATCAGCTTATATCTCATTGCGGCTGAATGCAGCACTTTATTAATCATATCAGTGTAATTTAATCCGGCGGTCCGGGCTGCTTTTGGAAAACATGAATTTTCTTCCGGGTTAGGAAGTATTCCCGGCAAAGGATTTACTTCAATAATATTCGGTTCACCTGATTTATCGAGCCTTACATCTATGCGGCTCCAATCCCTGCATCGAAGAACATTGTAAGTGCGCAAAACATTTTCTTTAATTTTATTTTCAAGCTCAGTGCTGATTTTTGCAGGGCAACTAAAAACATCAAGAGGATTTTCTTTCGTATCCAGTATCCACTTTGCTTCATAAGAATATATAGGAACGAAGTCATCCGGAAATTCATTAAAATTAATTTCGACTATAGGAAGCACCTGAGCATTGCTTCCGTTACCAACTACGGCAACTGTAAATTCTCTTCCGGGTAAAAACTCTTCAACTAATGCGGGCTGGTTATACTCAGTGTTGATCCTGTTAATTTCACGGTCAAGCCCGCTGTTGTCCTTAACAAAGGATGTGGAGAAAATACCTTTACTGGATCCTTCCCAAAGCGGTTTGACTATAAGCGGAAATGAAAGATTTGCTTTCTCAACCTCGGCAATGGTAGACGCGACCACAAATTTTGAATTCGGAATTTTGTGGTAGGATAAAATTTCTTTTGTCCGTGCCTTGTCAAGACATGTTGCAAGTGTAAGTGTATCGGAGCCGGTGTAAGGAATGTTTAACATCTCAAGCATTGAAGGGATCTGAGCTTCCCTGCTCACTCCATAAAATCCTTCGGCAATGTTGAAGACGATGTCAGGTCTGGTTTGAAGAAATTTATTGTACGCATTTTCATTCGCTTCAATCATTGTTACGTTATGATGAGCTTCGATTGCGGCTTTAACAGCATTGATAGTCTCCCACGTATCCCACTCAGCGTATGTGTCAACAGCTTTTTGCGGTTGTGTTCCGTCATCTTTTAAAACAGGGGATAAATTTTCAGGGAAAGTTTCACTTTCGGGTTTGACATTGAAGATTAATGCAACATTCAGTCTTAAACTAAACGAGGGAGATAAAATAAATTTTCCTTTAAAATTTTTTTAGCAAATATAACTATTAAAAAATATAAGTCAACAAGTTTTGATGTGAGTGAAAAATATTTTTGCTCACGGAAATATTTTAAAAATATTTCTACATGAAATTTTAATGAAAATATTTTATTAATCAAGAACTGTGACGGAACATGAAAAATAAATTTTTCCGGTCTTCATCAGGCAATCCGGGCGTACTTAAGATTTTCTTTGTGATGTTGAATGAGTGACTCACGGAGAATTTTATTTTCATCTTTCTCAAGATGGGGATCAGATTCGATTTTACTGAACGCCGATGATTTAGCTTTACTTAAAAGTTCAATGTCATCAGGCAGCGTTGCATGTATGAGTTCGGGAAAACCTGTCTGCTTCTTACCGAAGATATCTCCCGGTCCTCTGAGTTTCATATCAACTTCAGCAATTTTAAATCCATCCGAACACTTTACCATCGTATTGAGCCTGATAGATGTTTTCATCTTTTCGATTTGTGATGAAGACAGATACTCAATGTCCTTTTGCTTAATACCGCTTCCGATAAATTCTTCCTTAGTGACAAGGATACAATAAGCATCCGCAGTGCTTCTGCCGACACGCCCTCTTAGCTGATGTAACTGAGATAATCCGAAACGGTGAGCATCATTTATAAGAATGATATTAGCGCCGGGAATATCAATCCCTACTTCAATCACTGTGGTTGATATGAGCACATCGTACTTTTTTAATTGAAATAAAATCATCTGCTCTTCTTTTTCTTTCCAGTTCATGCGTCCGTGAATTAACCCGACTTTAATATCTTTAAATACAGTCGCCGATAATTCGTCATAATATTTTTGTGCCGCTTTAAGTTCCAACTTTTCGGATTCTTCAACTAAAGGATAAACAATGAATGACTGCACTCCCTCTTTACTTTTATCAATAATGGATTTATAAATGTCCGGCAGCTTGCCTTCATCACGAAGCAACGTCTTAACAGGTTTTCTTCCTTTCGGCAGTTCATTTATGATTGAGAGATCAAGATCACCATAAACTGTCATTGATAAAGTTCTGGGGATTGGTGTGGCGCTCATGACAATTACATCAGGAGTTTTTCCTTTGGCGACTATTTTTGCCCGTTGCTCCACACCGAAGCGATGTTGTTCATCAACTACAATTAACCCGGGATTACGGAATTCAACCTTTTCTTCAAACAATGCGTGAGTGCCGATGATTATATCAGCTTCAGATAACTCCGTTCTCATCTGTTTAATTTCTTTTTGATTTTTCATCTGCCCGCCGAGAAGAAGGCTCACTTTGATCTTGTGTTCAGGATATTTCTCATTCAACCTCAACATCATTGAAGCGATATTTTTTGCATGCTGATCAGCTAATATTTCAGTTGGAGCCATAAGTATTGATTGATAACCATTATCAACGGCTATTAACATTGAGATCAATGCAACAATTGTTTTTCCGCTTCCGACATCACCCTGAAGAAGCCGGTTCATTGGTTCGTTACTTGCCATGTCGTTTTTTATATCAGTCAGAGCGTGAAGCTGCGCATCTGTCAGTTTGAATGGCAGTAGTTCCAAAAAAATTTTTATAAGGTTGGATTTTATCTTTAATGAATTACCGGTCTGTTTGGTTTTATAGTTATATTTTTTTAGTGCGACCAATATTTCGATAAAGAATAATTCTTCAAACTTCAGCCTGTGCTTTGCATCGGATAATTTCTTAAGACTTTCAGGGAAGTGATAGTTCTTTATTGCTTCTTTGAGGTTAAGCAATTTGTGCTCTGAAATAATTTCCGAAGTGAGGCTTTCTGAAATATGATCAGCATACTGTTCAACGGCGTTACTTAAAATTTTCCGCATACTTAGGTCGCCAAGATTCCCGCTTCGCAATTCTTTTGGGATTCTGTAAAACGGAATGATCTTTCCTGTGTTCAATAAATTCTGTGATTCTTCTTCGGATATTCTGTCATAGTCGGGGTGAGTAAACTGAAGTCCGCTGTATTTTGAAATAGCCGGTTTGCCGGACACCGCAAAGATATCTCCCTCTTTAAAAACATCCTGAAAATATTTTACACCCTGGAACCACACACATTCAAAATACCCTGAAGAATCTCTCATCTGTATTTTCAGGATTTCTTTTTTGCCGAACCTTCTTTTTTCTTTATCAACTACTTTTCCAATTACAGTAAGCTCACCGGCAAAACCGTTCATCACATAGCCATAAGCTTTTGCTGCTGTTAATGTTGTTGTTCTGTCAAGATGTTTTGAAGGGAAGTACTGAAGCAAATCGTAAATGGTTACTATCCCGATTTTTTTAAATGCTTCTGTGCGTTTGGGTCCGACAGATTTTAAATACTGTATCGATTGATTAAGTATATCAGGTTTTGTTGAATTCATTGATTGTAAATTAAATCAACTGAGATGTAAATACAATAATTCAAAAGGATTCTCAAGTTCTAATTTCAAAAGATGTCACGCTGAATTTATCTCAGGGTCTTTTTTGCAAAATGCCCAAATAAATTTAAAATCTTCTTCAGTTTAACAGATCCCGAATGGCAGTGCCATCGGGATGACAAATTGTGAAGCCGGGTCACTACCCAAGAATTAATTTACTGAATATCACATTACAATTATCTAACTTGAAGCTAAATAATTTTAACCTTGGGCAACTAATGATTAAAAATTATAGCAGAACAGTTTTCTTTATCTTATTCTTACTCTTAATCTTTATCAGCAATTCCTGCAAAGAAGACCCACCGGTTATACCGCCGCCGCCACCGCCGCCAGTTCTCAAGGATACACTTACAGTTGCCGTCATCGATGTCACGCACAGAAGCGCTTCGCTTAATGTACAATGTACAATGAACAATGTACATTCACTGGTGAGGTTATACAGATTGTTTAACAGCAATGAAACTCTCGTATCTGAATTCCCGATAACAGTGCACGATACAACCATAATAGATGATAACAATGGAACTGGTTTACTGCTAAACACAAATTACTTTTACTACGCTGTAAGGATAGACACACTTGGTGAAAGAAAAGACAGCAGCAACCTTGTTGAAGCAGTAACACCTGATACCACCAGCCACAACTACACGTGGCAGGAAATTATCATAGGCGATGCTGGCTATAGCAATGCGCTTTATGATGTGTGGGGTACAGATGAAAATAATGTTTGGGCTGTTGGAGGATTAATGATAGGTGGAAAGTTCTATGGGGCATTACACTGGAATGGTATAGAATGGATACCAGATAGCACTGTTGCTGGTTATGCAATCTATGGATTCTCGCCCGAGGACATTTGGGTTGTCGGTGGTTCTGTGTTTCATTTTAATGGAACAATTTGGGAAGATTATACCAATAGAGATCGTGTTCTGCATGATAATCAAAATTATACCTCCGTCTGGGGTACAAGTAGCAGCAACCTGTATCTTGGAAATGAATGGGGAAAAATAATTCATTGGGATGGCAGTAAGGCGAGTGTTGTTTACGATCAAACAAGTGTTGCACTCACTGACCTATATGGATATAATTCTGAATTCATAATCGGGTGTGGTAGTTTATTAGCACCACCTGGTGTCGCAATAAAATATTCTTCCGGTTACTGGACCCAGATTGCAGCACTAAATACTAACCGGCTTATGTATTCGGTTTATATAACAAATCCTACTGAATACTATGTCGTTGGACAAGAAGTAATGAGATACCGGAACGGACAGTGGACAAATATATTATCAAACAGCTCGGTGATGCTGACGATAAGAGGTAATAAAGAAACCGGTGAAATAGCAATAGCTGGTCACTTTAGTACTTTGTATCACTTCAATGGAAGCACGTGGAAAGAATTTCAGTTTTCACTTACTCAGTATACACCAATAGAATCGGTGTATTTAACTAATAATAAACTATTCGCTGTTGGTTCCTTTGGCAACCAGGCAAGAATAATTATTGGAACCCGAAACTAATCTCACTCCATCTTCATATCGCGGGTCATAAGATCAGTTGTGGCTTTGACTGGATCTTTATCTTCAAAAAGAATTTTATAAACTTCATCTGTGATCGGTGTTTCAACTTCGTAAGATTTTGAAAGCTGTGATGCTGATCTGCTTGTTTCAACTCCTTCAGCAACCATTGTCATTGTTTTTAAAACTTCTTTTAGTTTTTTGCCCGCGCCGATTTGTTCACCTACATACCTGTTCCTGCTGTGGCGGCTCATGCATGTAACAATAAGATCGCCCATTCCTGAAAGTCCGGCAAATGTTTCCGGCTGCGAACCCATTGCAACACCGAGCCGGGAAATTTCTGCAATGCCTCTTGTCATTATAGCGGCTTTAGTATTATCTCCGAATTTTGCGCCGTCGATAATTCCCGCTCCAATCGCGATCACATTTTTAAATGCGCCTCCAAGTTCAACACCAAGTATATCAGTTGATGCATACACCCTGAAGTACGAAGTAATAAACGCCGCCTGTATTGATTTGGACGTCTCCGCACTATTTGATGCAGCAACAACCGCAGTTGGAATTCTTCTGCTTACTTCTTCGGCGTGACTTGGTCCTGATAAAACTCCTATCTGCTGTTCATCAAGTGAAGGGAAAACATCTTTTAACATTTGCGACATTGTGAGCAGAGATTTTTTTTCAATTCCTTTTGCAACACTAACAAGTAAAGAGTTTTTAATGTTAGATAGTTTTGTTTTTTCAACAACACTTCTTAAAAACTGGGAAGGCACTGCAAGCACGATCATGTTCTTATCAGAAGTTGATTCCTCAAGATCATGATTTATATTTATTTCATCAGGGATTTGAATGCCGGGAAGATAAAGATCGTTTACTCTTTTTTTATCGAGAGTTTTTGCGTAGTTCTTTTTATACTCCCACAGAGTAACATTATGTCCGTTATAATGAAGAAGAACTGCAAGAGTAGTTCCCCATCCTCCTGCACCAAGCACAGAAATTTTCATCAGTTAAATTTGATTATTTCTTTTTAGCAAAGCTAAGTTTGCTTTCGCTGCCATTTAAAAGTCTTGTTATATTTTTTTTGTGTGTAAAGATAACAAGAAGTGAAACAGCAATTACAAAAGGAAGAAGTGTGTGATATCCGGGAATATCTACATTGAAAATATTTTCCCTTACTACAAGCGCAACAGGAACAGTAATAGCTCCGAGTATAGAACCAAGAGAAACATATCTTGAAATTGTAACAACAAGAACAAATACACCAACAGCAATAAGCATATCAACAGTTATGATCATCAGTAACATGCCGAGTGCGGTTGCAATTCCTTTCCCGCCTTTAAATCCTGCAAAGACTGTCCATATATGTCCGATAACAGCGGCGATACCGGCAATTATCTGAACCAATGTAAAATCATCAAACGGTGTTGCGTTTTCAAAAGGCATTGAACCGTAATGAAGTCTTGCAACAATAACAACTGCAAGTACACCTTTAAGTGCGTCAAGCATTATTACAAAAATTCCATGTTTCCAGCCAAGCACCCGCATAACATTTGTTCCGCCCGCATTACCGCTTCCATGTTCACGGATATCAATTCCTTTAACTGCTTTTGATACGATTATACTTGTAGGTATGGAACCAATTAAATATGAGAGGATAATTATTGTTGCTAATAGAAACATTCAAATACCTTTAATTTCAGCGTGAGTCAAAACTAACTATTAAACTAATTACTTTCAATAATATTTTATAAAGAGCAATTATTACACAATGCGGATTATTTCAACATATTATCGAAAATTTTTTTCAATTATTTAGATGATGATCTGCGAATTACGTTTCGGCAAACCAGAATATACTATATATAGTATACTGCGGAGAAAATTATACCTTAGAAACCTGTTTTTTTTATAGGCAGTATTAGCTATATTTGCACACAAAATTGCAGGAGTAAAAAATGGCTAAAACACAGACATTTGCCGATAAAGCTAAATCAAAGAAAAAAGCAGAAGGTATAAGTGTCAAGTTCATTAAAACCGTAAAAACCGGTAAAGGCACTTATAAATTCAATGAAAAATTTGTAAAGCTGGATGATATCAGTAAGGTTACTGAGTTAAAATAAACTTCAAATTAAGCGGTATTTACCGCTTTTTTTGTATCCCGCCCCAGAATTAATTGTCCCCATCTTGCTTTCTACCTTAAAAATTATAAATTGTTTTTCACAGGCTGACATAAGATAACCGCCCGTAATGAAAAGGTTTAATCAGGTTATCAAAATGTAATTGTTAAAATAATATGCGAATGATAAGGAGAAAATTTTTATGATTAGCCCAAGAAAAATGAAGTTTTACAATCTGAGGAATATTGATCAGGTCCCTCAAATAAAATATCTGAGTAATGATGAACGTTTTGCACTGGAAGTTGTTGCTAATGTCTTACCATTCAGAACAAACAATTATGTAGTTGAAGAACTTATTGATTGGAGTAACATACCTGCCGACCCAATATACCAGCTGACGTTTATGCAGAAAGAAATGCTCACCGAGAATCAATTCAATCGTATGGCTGATGCGTTAAGGGAGAAGGCGCCGCCAGGGAAAATAAAAGAATTGGCTGATGAGATCAGATTAGAACTCAATCCTCACCCCAGCGGTCAAATGACCATCAACGTACCCTCAATGGAAGATGAACCTGTACCCGGCGTTCAACATAAATACAAAGAAACCTGTTTAATATTTCCTTCAACCGCGCAGACATGTCATGCTTACTGCACATTCTGTTTCAGATGGGCTCAGTTTGTTGGAATGAATGATTTAAAGTTCGCGACTGATGAATCAAATAAATTCCAGAATTATATCAGAGAGCATAAAGAAATTTCAGATATACTTGTTACCGGTGGTGATCCGATGATAATGAGTGCGGCAAATCTTAAAGCATATCTTGAACCGTTACTTAATCCGGAATTCGAACATGTAAGATCAATACGTATCGGGACTAAATCCGTTGCTTACTGGCCTTACAAGTTTGTAACTGATAAGGATGCGGATATCATTCTAAAACTATTTGAACGAATTGTTAAATCAGGTAAACATCTTGCAATTATGGGGCATTACAATCACTGGGTTGAACTATCCACAGATATCGCAAGAGAAGCTATTAAAAGAATAAGAAATACCGGGGCGCAAATAAGAACACAATCCCCTTTGATAAAACATATTAACGATGATCCTGATGTATGGGCAAAGATGTGGAAAGATCAGGTAAAGCTTGGATGTATTCCATATTATTTTTTCATTGAAAGAAATACCGGAGCTAAAGCGTATTTCTCAATTCCGCTTCATAAAGCTTACAACATTTTCAGAGAAGCATATTCAAAAGTATCGGGATTAAGCAGAACAGTAAGAGGTCCATCGATGTCTGCATTACCGGGTAAAGTTGCTATCGAAGGAATTTCAGAAGTAAACGGTGAAAAAGTTTTTGTGCTTACATTATTGCAGGGAAGAAATCCTGATTGGGTTAAACGCCCCTTCTTTGCAAAGTATGATAAACGCGCTGCGTGGCTGACTGATCTAAAACCGGCTTTCGGTGCTGAAAAGTTCTTCTACCAGGATGAGATGAATGAAATTGTCAGAAGAGGAGTAGGTCAGATTTATTTTGATAAACAAACCGAACCTGTATCGGCTGGATTAGTAGCGTAGTATTTTTTTGAAGGAAGTTTGAATTTCTAAAATAAAAATTAAGCGACTTCAAACAATTCAAGACTCAGACTTCCTTCAAGTTTTAGTAACCTGTCTTTAATATTAATCCCTGCAGAATAACCACCAAGTTTTCCATTTGCTTCAATCACTCTGTGACAAGGAATTATTACGGGGATAGGGTTTGATCCATTAGCTTTACCGACAGCCCTTACTGCATAAACATCACCGGTTCGTTCAGCTAATTGTTTATATGATATTGTTACGCCATACGGAATTTTAATTAATTCATCCCACACTTTTATTTGAAATTCCGTGCCTTCAATATCAAGTGGTATATCAAACTCTTTTCTTTCCCTGTTAAAATATTCTTTAACCTGATTGTAAACACCCAGCATATAAGGATCATCCTGTTGAAGTTTTATCGCATCATTTGAAATCAATTTATCATAATTACCAATAAATATTTTTTTTAATCCTCTGTGGGATGTTAAAGCAGTGAAGGGAATTCCCTGAATGACAAAAGACGATTGATAAGTATTTGTGATCATAATTTACTTAACATTTTTTATTAAGATAAAAAAAGGAAGCAATGATTCAACCACTGCTTCCCTCAATAAAAACTATGGATCAGAACTATGACTAATTAGCCTGCAACAACTTCGAGTGCAGGGTTAACATCTCGTTTAAGTAATCCTTCAATTGCATTAAGCGTTCCGCTAATTGAACTCGGGCAGCTTCCGCAAGCACCCTGGTAACGAATCGTGACTGTAAATCCATTTAAACCTAATACTTCAAGTCCGCCGCCATCACCAGCCAGTGCGGGACGAACTCTCTGATCAAGCAATTGATTTATTTGTTTTAATAACTCACTTGCATTTTCGTCGAGAGACTTTATTTCCTTCTCAGCAGGTATTTGTGCTTTATCAAAATTTTTAATGAACTCGATAAAAGGTCTTTGTATTTGTCCCCAGTTATGCTGTTTGGATTTTTCAATCGTAACAAATTTGTCCATATAAAAAACAGAAACAACTCCGTCAATTTCAAAAATACCATTTGCGAAAGGGTCATCCTGTGCGGATTGTTTATCAGGGAATTGTCTTGTTTCAGCAGTTAATAATTTTTCATTCAGAATAAATTTTAATGCATGCGGGTTTGGGGTTAAATCAACGTCTTCTACCATTAACATATAATATCTCCTTAGTAGAATTTAGGACAAAAATAATCTTTAATATTTACTACTTCAAGTTTATAAAAATTTAACTGCAAAAAATCAACCCAGTTGTTTTTTCAAACGGGAAATTTCATCTTTTAATGCTGCCGCTCTTTCAAACTCAAGTTCTTTTGCCGCCTGGTACATTTGTTCGGTCAGTTGTTCAATCAAATCTTTTTTCTGGTCAATACTCATATACTTTAAAACAGGCTCAGCTACCTTTGAAAAACTGAAGCTCTCTTTTTCTTCCTTCTTTCTTACATCAGCAATTGAAGTTGAAGAAAGAATTTCTTCCATACTTTTATAAACCGTTTGCGGTGTAATCTTATTCACTTCGTTGTATTCAATCTGAAGGATTCTTCTTCTGTTAGTCTCATCAATTGTTTTTTTCATGGAATTAGTAATTATATCAGCGTACATAATCACTTTGCCGTTCACATTCCTTGCTGTTCTTCCTGCGGTCTGCATTAATGATCTTTCACTTCTTAAAAACCCTTCTTTGTCGGCATCGATAATTGCAACAAGTGAAACTTCAGGAAGATCAAGTCCTTCTCTTAACAGGTTAACACCAACGAGCACATCAAATTCACCCAGACGAAGATCACGGAGTATTTCAACGCGTTCAAGCGCATCAATATCACTATGAATGTAACGCACCCGGATATTTATTTTATCAAGATAATCGGAAAGATCTTCTGCCATTTTTTTTGTAAGAGTCGTAACAAGAACTCTTTCCTGTCTTGCCGCACGGTCTCTTATTTCTTTTATAAGATCATCGATCTGTCCTTTGATCGGGCGGACTTCAATTTCAGGATCAAGAAGACCTGTAGGACGAATAATCTGTTCAACAATTATACCGCCGCTTTTTTCAAGTTCATAATCAGAGGGTGTCGCGCTGACAAAAATAACCTGGTTAAGCATGCTCATAAACTCATCATACTTCATCGGTCTGTTATCAAGTGCTGATGGAAGACGGAAACCATGTTCAACAAGAGTTTCTTTTCTTGCACGGTCGCCATTGTACATAGCACGCAATTGCGGAACGGTTACATGAGATTCATCAATTATCAATAAAAAGTCTTTAGGGAAATAATCAAAAAGATTATACGGTCTTGAGCCAGCCGCACGTCCATCCATGTGTCGTGAATAATTTTCTATACCTGAACAATATCCTATCTCTTTCATCATTTCTATATCAAATTTTGTACGCTGTTCAAGACGCTGTGCTTCAAGATATTTTTCCTGTGAACGAAAATATTTTAATCGTTCATCAAGTTCTTCCTCAATGGTATAAATAGCTTTTTGAGTCTGCTCGCGGTTTGTAACGAAATATTTTGCGGGATAGATCGGGGTTGAATCAACTTCTTTCAGCACATCTCCTGTGATTGAATCAATGATTGAAAGTTTTTCAATTTCATCATCCCAGAATTCAATTCTTATTGCTTCATCATATTGATAAGCTGGTATTATTTCAACAACATCACCTCTGGCTCTGAACGTTCCGCGGTTAAAGTCTGAATCATTACGGACATAGTGAATATCTATCAATTCTCTTAAAAGTTTTTTCCTTTGAATCTGCTGACTTTTTTTCAAAAAGATAATCTGATTTGCGTATTCCTGAGGCGCACCGATGCCATAAATACAACTTACACTCGCAACAATAAGCACATCGTTGCGCCCTTCAATTAATGAGGTTGTTGCTTTGAGTCTGAGCCTGTCAATTTCTTCGTTGACTGAAAAATCTTTTTCTATATAAAGATCACTCGATACAACATAAGCTTCCGGCTGATAATAGTCATAGTAGCTTATAAAAAACTCCACGGCATTTTTGGGAAAGAATCCTTTAAACTCGGAGTACAACTGAGCGGCAAGAGTTTTATTATGTGAGATTATCAGGGTCGGTTTATTAATTTCAGCGATGACATTTGAGATTGTGAATGTTTTTCCGCTGCCTGTTACACCAAGCAACGTCTGAAACTTATCCCCTCTCCTGATTCCCTGTTCAAGCTGTTTAATTGCTTCAGGTTGATCGCCGGAAGGTTTGTAATGTGAAACGAGTTCAAACTTTTCTGACATTATTCAATCTCAACTGCGTGGGCATGAAATCCGCTTTGGGTCAGGTGACCTTTTAGAACAACTATTGATGCACCATTTAAACCTGATGGAATTTTATCGGCATTCACCTGAACAACAGATTTGTTCCGGTCTTCAGCAAAAAAAACTGCACCCCCATCAGGTGTGCTGGTGATGCCTCTGTCAATTACCAGCACAACACGAATATCTTTAACCGCATTGTTGTTAGGGTCAAAGTCTGAAAACGATCCCAACCCTTTCGATTTTGTAAAGTATACTGAATATATAAGATAGGCTCCTGCAATAAGCAGTAATGGTAAAATTAACTTTTGAATTTTTTTCATTTTAGTTTTTGAGTTGTTAATAAAAATTGTTTTCAATTTAGTAATTTTTGTTGTAACTATTCAATGGAATTGTCGTAGTAATAATCAGCTTTTGGAAAGAATATGAATACAGATAAAAAAATAATTTTTACAGGGGGAGTATTTGGATTTTTCGGAGTTGCATTAGGTGCCTTTGGCGCTCACGGATTAAAGAATCTCCTGACTCCTGAACTTCTGGAAGTTTTCAGGACTGGTGTATTGTATCAACTAATTCACTCAGTTGTAATTCTAGCGATTGGCTTATCCGGCAGAAAAGAGTTTAACGTTGCTGCAATATTTATGAGCGTGGGTATTATTTTGTTTTCGTTTTCACTTTATGCTTATACTTTGTCGGGAGTTAAAATAATTGCAATGATTACTCCGGTTGGCGGAGTATCATTTCTTGTTGGCTGGCTTCTGATAATCATTAAAGCCGTTCATAATAAAACTATTAGTTAACCATTTTTAACTGCTCTAAGTTTAAAATAAACTTCTTCAGGCGAAAAAATTCCGGAGAAAAATCTTTCATACATAACAGGTTCAATGTTTACGATAATATCCATCCACTTTAAAGCTGAGAAATGAGATGTGATAAATTTTTTCTCCAGCACTTCAAATTGCGCACCGGTTTCATAGTTTGTGCGGTGATTTAATTTCCATTTCTCATAAAACTTAAGTTTCTTGTTTCCTATATATTCATAGTTATCAAACGTTCTTATTGAAAATGGAATCTTATGGTCCGGGTCACCAAAATATTTTGTATTAAGAAAAAATGGCGCATAGACTATCAGCAACCCGTTTGGTTTTAGAATCCTGTAAAGTTCTGTAAGAGTTTTATTAAAGTTATCTATATGCTCAAGAACATGCGACGCATAGATTTCATCAAATGTGTTCGCTTCAAAAGGGTACGGGAATGTGTTGATGTCGTGGATCATATTGCCGCCATAATCAACAATATCAATATTGATGTAACCTTCTTTAATATCCTTTCCGCAGCCGAGATTTAGTTTTTTACTCAAAATTTTTCCAGTAGAATTTATCCGTGAATAGAAGGATGATTCGGAAGTCGTTTGACGATTTTTGCTTCAATAGTAGAGAGTTCATCAAGTCTAACCTGAACTTCCTTATCATCAAAATAAAGCTTTGCTAATTTAATAAATGTAACATAGTGGCCCGCCTCCGATGCTGCGAGGTCTTTATAAAATTCTTTAAGTTCATCATCAGGGATGTTTTCCCCCAGCAGTTGCAGCCGTTCACATGATCTTGCTTCTATAAGACCCGATACAATCAGCCTGTCAAGCATTCGTCCTGGTTCACTTGTCCTAAGGTGTGTCATCAATTCTTTTACATAAGGATCGCCTTTATCCTTGCCGAGAGTGATTCCCTTTGAATTCAGAATCTGAATTACTGACCGGTAATGCCCGATTTCTTCTTCAATCAGATCTGACATTGTTAACGAGATCTCAGTATACTCAGGATAGCTGGACAAAAGACTCATTCCTGTTCCTGCAGCTTTCTTCTCACAATGCGCATGATCCATAATGACTGCATCAATGTTTGATATCGCAGTCCTTATCCATTCATCATTAGTAGAATTTTTCAGACACAACATTAATATTAGAACCCGAATAATACAGAAAGCGTAAACTGAAGGTTATTAATGCTTCTCGCATTCGCAACCACAGTTTTATCATCTGAAGAATTGTAGAGCGGATCTTTTTCATCGTTTAAAGAAGTATAGGCATCAACTCTGTCAAATGAGGGTACGCTTTTATATTCTTTGCCAATCGGGTTAACCAGGTTATAGTGGATACCTGCATCAAGAGTCATAACCGGGCCTAAGGAGATTTCGACACCTCCACCGAAACCAAACCCGATCCGGGATTCGGATGGAATCTCGTAGGTTCTGCTCGGCACTCTTTGAACTCCCTGGAATGAAACTTCCCCGGAAATTGTGTTAAATGCCACATTTGCGTCAACGTATGGAGTTATTGGAACCATTGGAATATTTATTTTGAATTCAGGTCCGACTCTCAAAGACAAAATCTTATGTGAAAGTTCAACCTTATCCTGTGTGGATGTCGCATTACCGTCATTTGAGAAGCTTGAATAATCCAGCTCTCCCTTTAATGAGATTGATAAGACTTCAACTTTTGCCTTCAGGTGAAGATTGAAACCGGAACTTAACCCGTACTTGGTACCATTATAAAATTCCGTTGTATTCCCGCTATAATCCCCTGAAGGTGTTACGTAACCTAAACCGCCTCCGACTTTGACTGACAATTGGGAAAAAGTTAACGACGAGAAAACAATTGTGATCAGGATAGTAAAAATGGATTTTTTCATAGTTAGTTCCCTTTCTGATTCAACTTGCCTTAAATTACACTTTTTAGAGATTGAATAAAACTGACTACTGAAATCTTGTTTTAACTTTAAAATAAAAAAACCCGGCTATTGACCGGGTTAGACAGTTAATCTACTTAACTCAATTTAATGTTATAACAGGGAAATTGACTCCCTTTAGTGTGATCTCCTCGACTTTTAATTTGGCAACACCTTTACGGAGTATCCCTAGTTCAATTGCAGCTGCTTTGGATAGATCAAGCTGTCTGCCGTGAATGTAAGGTCCGCGGTCATTGATTCTTACTATAACCGATTTTTCATTTTTCGGATTAGTAATCTTCAATAAAGTGCCAAATTTTAGTTTTTTGTGTGCTGCTGTATACGCCATTTGATCATAAATTTCACCATTTGCAGTTATTTTACCGTGAAATCCAGGTCCGTACCAAGAAGCTTTCATGTCGCCTATGCTGGTAAAGTCGATCAATGATGTATTGGGTAAGTTCTCTTCTTCATTAACTGGAATTGTTTCTGTATCCATCACCGGTTCTGCTGAGACCGTCTTTTCTGACTTAACAATTGTGAATCCGACCAGTGATATCATAACCAAGATTAAGAACATCTTCGTTAATGATTTCAATAAATACCTCTCTAATTATTGTTTGAATTTGACACCTCAAATTTAAGGGTGGTGTTCTGAACAAACAATCCGGGCAGAGGGTGCCGCCTAAGGTATCAGATGTTTCAAATATTCGACCTTAATGGCTTTAAAGTCGAAAACCTGAATCGTATCGCAACTCATTCTTCATCTTTGCAGGATCATCTTCTTTGTTCGGGTGAATTCTCGTGAACTGATCTGATAAAAATAGATACCCGAAGCCAGTCCTTCTGATTTGAACTCGACTTCATACTCTCCCGCAGTTTGTTCCTGATTAACAAGAGTTTCTACTACATTACCGAGAATGTCATAGACTTTAAGTGTAACAAGTCCCGAAACCGGCAGCTCATACTTTATCTTTGTGCTTGGGTTGAACGGGTTTGGATAATTCTGACCGATGTAATAATATTCCGGCTTTGGATACTCATAGTGGATATTGACCAATTCCGGCTGGTACAGATCAAAGAACTTTTGAACTGTAATGGCTTTTTTCTTTAACTCTGCCACACTTTGAATATTGTCTGAACCTCGAGCTATAATTATCGCAATTACAACTTCCTGTGTATCTCCCGGGGCAAAAGTTATTGGGCCGAAACCCATTAACAGACGACGCTCACCTGGAGCTGGACCCATTTGCCATCCAGGGCCTTCATACCAACCTGTACCTGCAACGGGATCTCCTGATAGACAAAAGTGAGTTGCTATTCCGGTGTTTGGATCAATAAAAGGAGTGCCATCCCACACATAACCTTTCAAATAATTATACCATTCAATTGCACCTGGACCTGGGAATGGTCCGATTGGGGGATTAACTTGAAATGTAAATGACGACATATCTATATTTTTGAATCCATTTATCCATCCACGTTTAAATCTTGCGCTATCAGTTCCTAAACTTTCAATTATTGGTCCTTGAACTAATCTATATCCCACTGACGGAGGTTGATTGCCATATGAATTTCCAGTGCCATCACCATCTTCACTATCTCCATTGTAACAATATCCAAGGTTAAGAATTGTATCACATCCGATATAGTCATCATTTGCGTCACCAAGATCGGGATCTGACCAGTAACCGAAGTACATACTATCAACTAAATTATTTCCCTTATTAATAATTCTATACTTTTTGAACACAACATCATTTAACACTCCCGCATTCTTAAA
This sequence comes from Ignavibacteriales bacterium, assembly GCA_016700155.1. Classification (NCBI taxonomy): domain Bacteria; kingdom Pseudomonadati; phylum Ignavibacteriota; class Ignavibacteria; order Ignavibacteriales; species Ignavibacteriales bacterium. The sequence continues at coordinate 4,537,402 of CP065001.1, read as the reverse complement.
AGCGTAGACTGTCGTTTGAAATTCAAGTCCTATTGGAAGTGTTCCAAATGTAAATGTTGCTCTTGCAGGATCAAGATCATTTGCGACGTACCATAAGACTTCATCACCCTCAAATAATGGTTGATCAATAGTTTTGCTGAACTTTCCGTCATTGTTGTAATCATAGTAAAGTGCGCCATCTTCAACAGGCCATTCTTCAAAATCTTTTCTGTAGGATTCTCTTAAAGCTAAGGGTAGTTCATTCCAATCCTTCCTGATTTTATAAACTCTGTACCTGGATTGTGCCGGTTCATCTGCAATTCCGTGGCTAACTATTTTCCCAGCCTGTAATCCCTGACGATGTGTGTTCCCGTTAAAATATATTTCTCCGTTTATTTTTCCTCCCCAAACCAAACCATCTTCAAATACTGCGCTCTTCAATGCATTCTCTCCGCCAGGCCAGTAGAACCCGTTGCCGTCTGTATATGGATCGTGGGAGCCATCTCCGTTGTTGGATACCCACATCTTGATATTATTAATTGAGATATAATTATAGTGGTCGTTAGCTGTAATTTTTTGTGATGATTTCTGTGCAGGAATTGAGGATGATAACAATAGGACAATGGTCAAAATCAAGTACTTCATTGCTGCCTCCTATTTTCATGAAAATACTGATTAATAATTAAGCGTAGAAGGAATGAAAGTCAAGCAGTTTTTATTTGCCGGAATGCAGCTGGGTTTGAAATGGTTTAGCAGGGAGTACTGATTGTAAATTTTCTTTTATCGATGATTTACTGTAGTCTACTCTATAAAGGAAAAGTCCTGAAGGAGGAGCTGTGTATTTAGCTGGTTCATTACTTTGCCGGTTTAGGAAATCGTGAATCTTTGATTCGTTCAATTTCCCTCTTCCAACTTCAATAAGAACTCCAATAATTCTTCTTACCATTTTCCAAAGAAAGTGTGAGCCTGTAATCCGGAAGAGTATAAGATCTCCTTCAGTTATTAGTTCAATACCTTCTATCAATACCTTGGTTGATTTTTCTTCCGGATCCTTTTCACAAAATGAATAGAAATCATGCATACCCTGAAATAATGCAGCCGCTGATTCCATTGCCTTTAAATTTAATTTATCTTTTATCCACCAGACATAATTCTTTCCAAAGGCGGTTCTTCTTGTTGAAACCTGGTAAAGATATACCCTGCTTACTGCATCATGGCGTGCGTGAAAATTTGGGTTTGCTTTTTCAATTTCAAGGATATTAATATCGTAAGGAAGATTATCATTCATTTTCATCCTGATAATTTCTGGTGCAAGCATTGTTTTCACTTCCAGATGTGCGACCTGACAAATTGCATGCACACCGCTGTCAGTTCTTCCTGAACCCTGGATATCTACCCGTTCTTTACCAAATACTTTCGTTGCGGATTTTAATAATTCCCCCTGAACCGTTCTCGCGTTTTGCTGTTTTTGCCAGCCGCTGTAACGTGTTCCATCATATTCAATATAAAGTTTGAATTTCCTGGAATTCTTTGCGGAATTTTTTTGAGGGATCATTGACATTCTTTTACTCAACTAAAGTTTGATTGAGTCTTCAGCAAAATCATCTGCTGTTTCATGCACTCTTACGGAAACAGCTTTTACATTCTCAGGAAATTTTGAATTACTTAATTCCGCAAGAAAGTAACTTACCAGATTTTCAACTGTTGATTGAAAATCCACGACCACTTTTTTTGAATTCAGGTTATCAAGAAATGCAATCACTTCTTTATCCTCTCTATAAACCAGAAAAGCATGATCAAGTTTTTCAATCACCGGCTGTATAATTTTTTCAAGAATATAATAATCCATAACCATTCCCGATTCATCGGGCTCACCTTCAAGTTCAATTCTCATCTTGTAGGAATGTCCATGTATATTTTTACACTGTCCGAAATGTTCAGGCAGTCTGTGACCCATTTCCCATTTAAACTCTTTAGCTATTTTCATTATACCCCTTTCATTGCAGGATCCCAGATAAACTTGTGCATCTGAAGCTGGAATCTGACCTTCAGATTATCTTCGAGTATCCAGTTAACTAAATCAACCGGTTCTAATTTTCCAAAAACTACGGAGAAAAGAACAGATACTTTTTCAGTAAGATCATATTGTTTAAGAATTTGCTTTGTCCATTCATAATCTTCACGCGAGCCAATTACAAATTTTACCTCGTCTTGTTTTTTCAGGTGATGGATATTCTCATACAAATTTTTTTTCATCATTCCGCTTGAAGGACATTTTAGGTCCATAATTATTTTAACTCGACTGTCAATGTCTTTAATTGGAAGACTCCCTCCGGTTTCAATCAGAACTTCGTAACCGTTGTTGCATAATGTCTGCATTAATATCAAAGATTCTTCCTGAACAAGCGGTTCCCCTCCGGTAAGCTCAACAAGTTTACAATCATAGCTGCTGATTTCATCTAATATTTCCTGAATGGTCCTATCTTTCCCGGCATAAAATGCGTATTCCGTATCACAATAAGTACATCTCAGGTTACAATATGTAAGCCGTATGAAGATGCAGGGCAGCCCAGCAAAACTGCTCTCCCCCTGTATTGAGTAGTATATTTCGTTAATTTTTAGCATTTATTCCTGTGTAAATCACCTTAATTGTAATAAAAAGCGAAATAAATTAAGAAAGTATAATTTGACATCAAACTGGTTAATGCCTATATTTACGGGCAATTTTTAACAAAAATAAGGTTTTTAAATAATGGCAAGCCACAAATCAGCCAAGAAAAGAATCAGGACAAGTGCAAAGAAAAGAATGGTGAATAAGATCTCAGAATCTAAAATGAAGACACATGTAAAAAAGGCTTTGACTAATAGTGATCCGAATGAAGCTGAAAAACTTTATAAACAAGCTGTGGCAATTCTTGACAGAAGTACTACTAAAGGTAAAATCCACAGGAATACTGCTGCCAGAAAAAAAGCTGCACTGACAAAGAATTTTAATAAGCTGAAAACAGCAAAATAAATTTAAGTTTAAAATGTAAAGGGCTGTCTTATCAGACAGCCCTTTTGAATTTTAAATCACTGTTACAGATCCTCCACTGCATCCAATCCTTCAGGCATAGGCAAATAAAATCTTATCGGTTGAACTGAACCATCCCGCTTAATCAGCTTTTCAACTCTCTTTTTGATTATCACTGAATGTTCAATGTGCACGTCGTCTTCAATAACAGAACCGAATATATAGCTCGTGCCTTTTATGAGTACGTTGTTTCCTATTCGTAACGGGAACTCATCACTGCCGGTCATATTAACACTTGATTCAATTCTTGAGTTACTTCCAATTTCTATATTACCTTTGATAATATTTCCGCTAAGTATCTCAACTCCTTCCCCGATTTTAAAAGTTTGTCCCGGGAAACATGAGAGATGAACATTTTGCCAAACAGTTACATTCTTGCCTATATCTACAACGCCATCTATAAATACATTATTCTTCAGATCAAGATTATAATTAAGTTTTACTCCTTTGCCTATGTATACGCCTTTGCCTATGGAAATATCAAGAGGGATATTTTTATTATCCTGGTTCACAATCTCATCGACCACACTTTCATGTATGAAAAAATCATCGGGGTCTTTTATTTCAATAATATCTTTTAATTTTTCATAAACCTGTTTCCTTGCAACTTCTTCCATTTCTTTTAATACAGACTTATTATTAAAACCCATTACTGTGTACTGGTTAACAGGACTTATAGCATTAACTGAATAATTTTTTTTATTGAATAAAGAAATAAGGTCAGTTATATAAATTTCTTTTTGAGCATTATCCGATGTAATTGAGTATATCAATTCAACAAGTTTATTATAACGGAACGCATACACCCCTGAATTGAATTCTGTATTCTCTATCAGTTCCCTTTTAGAATAACTGTATTTTCTTTTATTAAAAGTCACCGTGTATAACTTGTCCTCCTGAAGCGAGTGAATATCTTTATTCTCCAGGATTTCAATAACCTTTCCCTGATCATTGCCTGAGTATTTTCCTTCATCATCTTTTGCCTTTACACGAAGTATTCTGCCATAAGTATTTTCTGACGGATTGCCTTCATATATTCCGGTTAATACAAGCATATCTGTTCCCGATTTCAAAAATTCAGTGCGGAACATAGAGATTGTGTCACTGTCAATTAATCCCATGTCGCCCGGAAGAACATATACAATCCCATCTTTGAAACTTCCGTTGACCCTATCCAACGCAACCTGGACTGCATGACCAGTTCCGTTCTGAGTTTCCTGGTATGCAAAGGAAGTTGATTCCCTTTGTCCGATAACTTCCATTACATCTTTTGCTTTTATACCTACAACAAGAAGTATGTTCACATCCTTTAACCCCTGTTTACAGGCATTGTACACACGCTCAACTGTTGGCACTTCCCAAATTTTATGAAGCATTTTTGAGCGGTGCGATTTGATCCTCTTTCCATGCCCCGCAGCGAGTATAATGGCAACTTCCGGTACTGATGAATTTAATTTTGAGGAGAGTTTATTTACTAACTCAACTATTTCTTCTTTGTTATTTGATTCCATTTTGCTTTCCGAATTTCAATACTGCTTTTTATATGATAAAAAATTAACCATTGAACTTTCCATTTCCAAATAGTGCATTTTTATTATCAGTGCAAAATTTTATCTTTCCGTTTGAGAATCATAAATGAAGAAGGAGTTAAGTTGAAAAGAATAGCATTATTGATAGCACTGTTGATTACATCATTTATTTTTGAAACCAAAGCACAGGAAAAAGGATTCGGACTTGGAATAATTCTGGGTGAACCGACTGGTATAAGCGGCAAAGCCTGGACATCTTCACTTAATGCAGTTGATTTTGCTCTGGGATATTCATTTTCGCCAAAGAACAGCAGAATACATTTACACGTTGATTATTTATTCCATTCAATGCGTCCGTTTGATTCTTCGGAAAAATTTTTGCTCTACTATGGTCCCGGCGTAAGGATTAAATCAAGACAAAATGATGACAGCATTCTGGGTATAAGAGGTGTTATTGGTCTTGCATGGATCCCAAGAAATGCGCCCGTTGATATTTTTCTTGAAGTGGTTCCAATACTGAATATAATTCCCGGCACATCATTTAATATGAATGCAGGATTAGGCGCAAGATTTTATTTCTGATCTAGTGAAGATACTTCAGCAGAATATAATTTGTAAAACGCAATGTTTAATCCGGTTATAAACCATACAAGCGTGATAATCTCCTGATCTCCGAAATTTAATTCAGTCAAACCGGAAACAAGAAAAGCAGAAAACGAGCCCATTGCACCAAGTGCATACGAGGATAAAAATTTTTCGTTCTTCACAGAAGAATAGATGTGAAGATTTATCTTGATTATTTTGTAAAACAGAAAACAGACAACAGATAAACCGATGATTCCAAGCGTGGCAAGTATATGGAAAAAATTATTGTGCAGATGCCCCTGAATTTCTTTGTCATAAGGTTGTTTATATTTTCGGTAATAGTTTTCAATGCCTATATCACCAACTCCAAACAGCGGATAATTCTTAAATATTTCAATACCTCCCCGCCATAGAGCTAACCTTGTAATATTTGTAACGTTATATGGGTCGAAGATGCTTAGCAGCCGGCTTGATTTAACTTTTGTCAGATATAATTTCCCATCATCGTATGCTAAGCTGTTTGGTATATATCCTATCGAAATTTCATTTACAACCGATAGCTGGTTATGGGATTCAATTTTTAGTTCAACAATTTTCTGGTCAGTTGTAAGGATAAAAACTTTTTCGCCGGCTGAATATATCCGGTATACCTTATTAAGTTCTTTCAACTCATTACTTAGTTTTACCCCTTGCTCAGTCACATTGAAGACTTTCAATCCATTTTTATTCGATGCGAGAATTTTATGGCTGTAAGAATGAATAACATCATATGAACCGGAATCAATAATTGAAATAGAATTATTAACCGGGAGAAAATTTTCGAACCTGATGAAGTGTAATTCTCCATTAGTTGAACGCAGAATCATTCCGCTGCTATCCGGACAAATACTAAAATACTTGTTGAGTCCCGGAAAACGTAAGCTGTCAGCAGGATTATCAGGATCCCTGAAAACTGTTAGTCCGCTGTCTCTATCCTGAATGTATAAATACCCATTTGAGATCTTATAATCCGTTGTAAACCCCGGGGAAACAACTTCATTTACTATCTCGAATTTTTCTGATTTCTTTTTTAAGACTAAAAATCTTGTATCAATTAACTGAGCGATATAAAAGCTATCCTTCCAATGAGTGAATGCAATCGCCGGGGAAGGAGTTTCGATTTTTCCTACTATTGTCGAATCCTTAATTTCAACCAACCCATTTTGATAATCGCTTAAAATAAAATTGTCATTCCCCAAAGGATAAACATCCGACGCTCTTCCTTCTGTCGCTAACTGTGAAATAATTTTTGTTGATTCATCATTATAGTCCAGAACGGTTACAAGGCTCTCATTCTTTTCAATCAGTAATAACACCATAAAAATTAATAACCCGCCTAAAATTATTTTCCATTGCTTTCTCATCAGAAGAATAACAAAGATTCCAAATGCCGCGCCCGTCCATCCGGTTCGCTTATAAGTCGATAGTAATGCGACTGTAGAAAGAACGAAGCCGGCAATTAAAAGAAGTTTAGTTTGAAACTTTGTCTTTTCATTTAGAGAGAATGCAAAAAGAAATACAACTGTAAAACTGATTATCTCACTTGCAGTAATCGGGTATTGAAAGATTGACGGACCGGATTGAGTAAGACCATATAAGTTTTCAATGAAATGCCGGTAAGCGAAATAGAGATAAATGAGTACGGAGATTAGTGAAGCGCCGATATAAACTTTAAAAAATATTTTTGCCTTTTTCAGATCAACGGCAGCAATTGCGGTGGTGTATACAATCGGCAGCAGCAGACTTCTTTTGAACGCGTTTGTAAATGCCTGCGCGGGGTATTCTGAAAATGCAGCGGAGATGATTTCAACCGCAATGAACAATACAAAGGCAAGTTCTAAACCTGTTCTGTTGAATTGATTTTCTTTTGTAATAATAAAACGGAACAGAACCAGGAGTAATGCACCAAAGTATCCAACCTGGTTTACAAAGATTGAGTTGGTAAGACTGACAAGAAACAACAGAAAAAAAATAAAAATGAGCCGGTCAATATTTTTAACTAATGAACCCGGAGTAATTCTCATTCCTTGTCTCTGAATTGCATTTCATAGAACTTTCTGTACAAACCGTTTGTATCATTTATAAGTTCTTCATGTTTTCCGATCTGAACTATTCTTCCCTTATCCAGAACAATTATTCTTGTAGCATTCCTTATTGTACTCAGACGATGTGCGATCACGAATGTTGTCCGGTTGATCATCATTCGTTCAATTGCTTCCTGCACAAGCATTTCAGATTCATTATCAAGCGCGGAAGTAGCTTCATCAAAAATCATGATCGATGGATTTTTTAATATTGCTCTTGCGATAGATAGTCTTTGCCGCTGACCGCCGGATAATTTGATTCCCCGTTCGCCTATAATTGTTTCATAACCATTAGGCATCTCAAGAATAAAATTGTGAGCGTTGGCGGTCTTTGCTGCTTCAATAATTTTATCAAATGGATACTGGTTATCGCCGTAAGCAATGTTATTCTTAACAGTCTCATTAAATAGAAATGTTTCCTGAGTAACAATTCCCATCAGACTTCTTAATGAATTAATCGTCAAATCGTTTATGTCGTTTCCATCAATAAGTATTCTGCCTGATGACGGCAGATAAAAACGGGGAATCAAATCAACGAGTGTTGATTTCCCGCCTCCGCTTGGTCCAACAAGAGCCAGAACTTCGCCTTTCTTTACTTTGAATGATACACCGTCAATTATTAATTCATCTGAATCTTCATAATGAAATGATACGCTGGAAAACTCAATCGAATCTTTAAAGTCAGTAAGTTCAATTGCGCCGGGTTTATTTTTAATGGCTGGTTCAAGATCAATTATCTCAAAGACTCTTTCTCCCGCCGCACTGGTTTCCTGAATCCTGTTATTGATGCTGCTCAATTCTTTAATAGGCGGCATCAACTGAAATATTGCGAACAAGAAACCAAGAAATTCACTTGCCGTAATTGAATTGTTCTCAAGAACAAGTGTCCCGCCGTAATAAATTATAAAAACGCCGACGACTACACTAAGCGCCTCTGTGATTGGTGATGAAAGATTTCTTACACGTGTAATTTTTAAAAGCAGTTTGAAATAGTTCTGCGTTTCATCTTTAAATTTTTTGTTCTCATACTTTTCCATTCCAAAAGCTTTAACAATTTTTACTCCTGAAATAGTCTCCTGAAGTATACTTGTAATGTCAGCCATTTTTGCCTGAATGATTGCGCTGTATTTATGCAGCTTTAATCCGATCCAGGTTATAATCAGCATTGTAAATGGGAGTACCACAAGTGCCATCAACAATAGCTGCCAGCTTATACTGATTGCTATTGCAAGGAAAACAAAAATCGTAAATGGCTCTCTTATCATATTCAGAAAAGCCGCGGATATACTGCCCTGTACAATGTTCACATCGTTTGTGATCCTGGATATTAAATTGCCGACACGCTCCTGTTTGAAATAACTCATTGGCAGTTCATGCAGGTGTTCATAGGCTTCGTCACGCAGATCCTTCATTGCGCCTTGTTCAACAAACGCAAGAAAGTATGCTTGCACATATCCAAAAATATTTTTTGCAAGGAATGCGAAAAGAACTATCAGGCATATCCTGAATAATGCATCAAGTTTATCCCCGCTGAATACGTATTCATTAAATGTCTGAGAAATACCATCCTTAATGTCATTAATCCACCCGGGAAGTATATTGTAACTTTCCTCTACTGGTGTTGATTGAATCTCAGTCTGTCTGTTGGATTCCTGGAAAAGAGTGTCAAGAAGCGGGATTGTGAGATAAACAGAAACGCCGTTCATCAACGCAAATAATAGAGAGCATACAATCGAAACCGCTAGGTGTTTCCAGTAAGGCTTAACATATTTTAATATTCTGAAATAAGTTTTCATAAAATTACAGGGTAAAACTACTATAAATTATTATGTAAAACATTCGGCAGATTCATCAAAGATTAATCCACAACATCATAAATAGTAACCCCGGGAATATTTTTTATACCACAGCCGCTGTTGACTTTAATGGTGGTTACAATTTTATCTTCACCCAGATTATAAATTATTATTGATGATGTATTTTTTATGCCATCATCAAAAACGAGATAATCACCCGCAGCAAAAAAATTTTTGGGACCGCTGCCTTTCCACTCTCTTTGTAATTTTTTATTTGAAAGTGAGTAGACAATTATTGATGATGTATCAACTGGTTCGGGACTTCTGCTTAACATCAAATCGCTTTCTGAAAAAAAGTTTGCAATTAAAAATTTTTCATTTGGATTAAAACTTACCTGATGATTGAAAAGTGAATCGCTGCCGAATTCATCCACCTGGTTTGTTTTTAAGTCATTAAGAACTAAAGTCATTTTATTATCATCAGGAGTAACCTTAAACCTACCCGAGGGCGATTCAAAATATTTTTTATTTTTTAGCGGTGATGGAAATCCGTCTTTAATAATATCAAATGTTTTTGATTCATCAATCAGGAGTTTTCCAAAACTATTATAAAGCTGAGTGGTTTGATTTAACTCAGTTGCAACAATTATATCAAATGAATTCAGGATAACCTTAAAGGTATTTTCATCTTCCCAGCTTGTAATTACCTGGCCTACGTTGCCATAGTTTTTTATGTGTTTAACTTCAAATGTTGTCAGGTCAGCAAGATATAATTTTACCTTACGTATTAAAGGCAGCGAGCCTCCTTCTTCAATTGAAAGGGCAGAAAAGAAAAACGCTTTTTTAAAATCCGGTGAAACCGAATACTCAATCACATTCTCTCTTGGTTTGTACCAGAACTTTTTATACTTACCGGTTTCAAAATCGTATTTGTAAAGAGAAGGAGTCTCACCAATTATCCCGACAAAAAGAAAACTGCTCAGTCCGATTGAATCCGGGTCATTAACAAACTCATTTGTATCAGGGCTCTTTTCACAGGAAGAAAATATTATCAAGAACAGAAAAGCTAAACTATTTATAAGTTTAGAAGTCAACGTATTCCTCCAACAGAGAGGAAACCATTTAATACCCAGTTAACAACAGAAAAAAAATAATTCCACAATGGACTGTAAATAAAAATCAAAAGTATTATTGAACCATATAGCCCAAGATTAAGAAGCCCCGCAGTTATTTTATTAGGGAACAGATCAAACAGGATATGTGAGCCATCAAGCGGCGGTATTGGAAGCAGGTTGAACAAACACAAAAAAATATTCAGGAATACACCGTACCACAAAAAGTTAATAACATAAACTCCCGCAACAGTTGAATTGAATACAATCAGAAAAACTCCAAATAAAATAACAGCAAGAATAAAATTGCTTAAAGGACCTGCGAATGAAACAACAGCATCATCTCTCAAAATATTTTTAAAATTATTCCTGTTGACGGGAACTGGCTTTGCCCAGCCGATTAAAGCAATTCCCGTAGCAAATGAAGCGAGCGGCATAATTACTGAACCGACTATATCAAGATGTTTGAATGGATTAAGCGTCAGCCTGCCGGAATCCTTTGCGGTATTGTCTCCGTATTTGTGCGCAGCAAACGCATGGGCATATTCATGTACAGCAATAGAAATAAAAAACACAGGGAGGAATGTCAAAAAAGAAATTAACTTTTCACTTACTTCAATTGATGGCAAGTTTTAACCTCTTGGATGAAATTGTTTATGAACCTGTTTGATATACTCACGATCAATGTGAGTATAAATTTGTGTAGTTGAGATATCAGAATGTCCGAGCATTTCCTGAACGGCTCTCAGATCTGCTCCGCCTTCCAGTAAATGCGTAGCAAAACTATGTCTGAATGTATGCGGATGTACATCTTTATGAATAGCGGCTTCATTCAGATACCTGTCGACAATTTTCCATATTCCCATCCTGGATAATTTTGTGCCGCGCGAATTAAGGAAAAGGAAATTTCCGCTTAAAGATTTTTTTGAAAGCTGCGGACGGCTTGTTTTCATATACTCATTTATCCAGTTTACCGCACTGCTTCCGATGGGCACAAGTCTTTCTTTTGAGCCTTTGCCCAATACACGTATGATTTCGTCATTAAAAAATAAATCGGAAATTTTAATATTGATAAGTTCTGAAACACGAAGCCCGCAGGCATACAGCAACTCCAATACTGCTTTATCTCTTAGCCCGAGCTTTTCACCTGTATCGGGTTTTGATAAAACTGATTCAACCTCGGCAACCGTCAGTACCTGAGGTAAATTCTTTGCGAGTTTTGGAGGAGTGATTTTTTCTATTGGATTTTGTTTTATATAACCGCTGTTGAATAAATATTTCAGAAATCCTTTTATTGATGAATAGTATCTTGCGGCAGAAGTACTGCTTAAACCGATATCGTATAATAATTCAAAAAACTGCCTGAGATGTTTATCCGTTATTTCTGAAAGGTCAGTTACTCTTTTTTCATCAAGATAATTTAATAGTGTGGTGATATCATTTGAGTAGGAGGTAACTGTATTTTCTGAAAGATTCTTTTCAAGTCTTAGTACAGAAAGATATTCTTTTAAAAAGATGGTCATGTATTCTCTTTGTCGGCTTCTGTTCCTTTTTCAATCTCATCCTGTTTTGGGTAGCGTATACGGCGGTGATGCTGACCAAGCAAAATACTTTTAAACGCTTCCTTTAATTTTGTTATATCACTGAAAGTAATGGGTGAATCGTCAAGCTGACCTTCTTCAATTCTTGAATTAATAATATTGTCAATCACATTCTCCACTCTTACAGGATCAGGATTATCAATAGAACGTACAGCAGATTCACAACCATCAGCAAGCATTATTATCGCAGTTTCTTTTGATGACGGTTTAGGACCCGGATACTTATAGTTATTTATATTAACCTTCTCATCGCCATACATCTTTCTTGCTTTGTCATAGAAAAAAGAGATTGTAGTTGTTCCATGGTGCATAGGTATGAAATCGATTATTTCTTTTGGAAGATTATTTTCCTTTGCAAGCGCCATACCTTCTTCAACATGGCGGATAATCAGCTTTACACTTTCCTCCGGAGTAAGGTTTTCATGCACATTTTGATTGTTCAACTGATTCTCAACAAAATTTTGCGGCGTGATAGTTTTTCCGATGTCATGATAGTATGCACCGACACGTGTCAGCAGCGGGTTTGCGCCGACTTTTTCTGCCGCAGTTTCTGCAATAGTTCCCATAGTCATAGAATGATTAAAAGTACCGGGGGCTTTTCGGGCAAGTTCTTTAAGAAGGGGTCTGTCAAAATTTGAAAGTTCAAGCAGTGTAAGGTCAGTTGTGATTCTGAATGACCGCTCAAAGAAAATTAATAAACCGTAAGTAAGCACAGGACTTATCAACGCGTTTGAAGCGGCAAATGCTATTTCAATCAGCAAAGTTTCTGCGGAAGCAAACCTTTCAAAGCCAAAAGCAAGAATTGATATAACGTACCCGACAAGTATAAATAATAGTGATCTGAAGATTTGCGATCTGTTCTTTATATCCCGGACTGTATAAACCGATAACGCTCCTGCAAACAAATTCATAACTGTAAATGTATAATCATTTCCTCTTAACGCACCGGTTATCAATGCTAATATTACGGTTGAATAAAAACCAACTCTTGAATCAAAAATAATTGTAAGCAGCATAGATGCTGCCGGTATGAATATCAATAGTTGTACAGGAGCTTTTACATTAATCTGGTTAGTCAGATATGTTATGAAAGAAAGGAATACAAAAATTATTGAGATGAGAATTATCTTCTGATTATCATAGAATATTTTCTTCCTGAAAAGGAATAAATATATAGTAAGCAGTGATATAAGAAATGAAACATGAATGAACTTACCAACTAACTGAAGTACAAATCCTTCCTCCCCTATCTTTTCACCTTTTGCTCTTTTGTACGATTCAATTTTAAGACGAGTATCTTTTGTAACGCGGTCATGTTTTGCAACTATTCTTTCATTTTCATTTACGATACCGCTGTACTGCGAAACATTCGCTTTTGCCTGTTCAATTTCTTCGTTAGTTAGCTGTTCATTGAACACAATATTAGGAACTATAAAATGTACTGCGTATTCGATTAATAGTGCTTCCACATCTGAAGGATAATTTCTTCTGTTTATTCTTACTTCAATTAAACCACGAACATTTTCGAGAGTATGAAATTTCGAGACCGGCTCAATCCTGTCGATGTTGCCGCTCCGTACTGCAATGCTGTCAGTGCCATTAAGATTATTTGTCGAGTTGAGTACTCCCTCATCATAAAGATTTTTTAGAATGGTCTCGAGTGTTTCAAGAAGATTTGAAATACTTAATTCGCGTCGCTGCAAAAGACCGCGCTCCGCTATTCTCATTTCTTTTAGTTTCCTGAAAGACTCCGAGCTGAGAAATGTCGGGTTCTCAAGCGAATCACTAATTAAACCGCTGTCAACAACTTTTAATAAATATTCATTGTAGGAATGAAGTGAATCAATAATGTCTGTATATATCTGCTGGTCATCTACATAAATTGGATAAACACTTTGGGCAGCTTCATTAAGTTCACTGCGGTAAAGATTCGGATCTTTAAGTATTGCAAAACTGAAAGGGGCAATAAGATCATCGTGTATCCAGATAGTTCCTTCGGTGACTTCAAATTCAATTGATTCACCTTTAGGAAACAATAAAACCATGATAACAACTGCACTAAGTCCGATAAGCAGTTTTATCCTTAGGCTCTCTCTGAATCGTGATGGTTTTTCGTGTGTCATTGTTGTTCGATTATAAACCTGGAATTATTTAACATACTTCCTATTGTTTGCAATACTTCCCTGCACAATTTACTTTTTTTTATTCTTAGTTTCAGTCAGAATATTTGTCATAAAGTAATTATTGATATTGTAAGTCAGGCTTCTAATTTCATTATGTTCCTGTAGATTACTGCTCCGCACAAAAGAGCAGCAGCTACACTTATCAGTAGCGAATTAATGTTTCCAAGTATGAGATAACCTGTTCCAAACAAAATTGAATAAACAAGGATTACTCCTAAAATCCAGTTTACAAATGATCTGCTGATACCTTGATCGCTCTTAACATCAGGAAGTTGATCTGATATTTTCTTCCATAAAATTCCACCGGGATGAATTTTTCTGTAAAAAGAAAATAACACTTCACTATCAACAGGTTTTGTCAGGAAGGTTACTGCAATCCATACTATTGTTGTAATGATAACCAGATAAAAAAGTGTATACGGAAATTGTACGCCGCTTACCTGAAGTATATAATAAACAATGAACGGAGTTATCATCGCTGAAATTTCTGACCAAGCATTTATACGCCACCAGTACCAGCGGAGAATTAAAACCAGTCCAAGTCCGGCACCGCATTCCATTAAAAACTGCCAGGCTCCTGAAATCTCTTTTATGAACAATGTTACTATAATTGAAAGTGCCATCAATAACACAGTAACGATTCGTGCGGCACCAACATATTTTTTTTCTTCAGAATTCCTGTTAATGAATCTTCTGTAAAAATCATTTATTATGTATGAAGTTCCCCAGTTTAGCTGCGTGGCTATCGTGCTCATATAAGCAGCAAAGAACGCGGCGACAAGCAGACCCTTTAACCCGGCTGGTAAAAAATCTTTCATCGCATATATAAAACCAAGACCTTTTTGATCACCACTTAATTCTGGATAAAGTACCAGGCTTGAAATTCCAACCAAGATCCAAGGCCAGGGACGAACAGCATAATGTGCAACCTGAAATAACAACGTAGCCATAAGCGAATGCTTTTCATTTTTAGCAGACATCATTCTTTGTGCAACATATCCTCCGCCGCCAGGTTCAGCACCGGGATACCACGATGCCCACCAGATTATTCCTACATAAGCAAGAAATGATGCAGCAGTCAATGCGAATGTTCCACTGATATTCTCAACGCTTATCACAGGAAAAAAATTAAAAACTTCCGGGGCGAGTTTTTGCTGCAGACCGCTAATCCCGCCAACCTGATCTGACGACACAACTATCACCGCTAATATTATACATCCAGTCATCGCAATAAAAAACTGGATAGAATCGGTTACAACAACTCCCCATAATCCTGATAAAGCAGAATAGACCGCGACAAGAAGCATACATCCGAATACATAAAAAAGAACTTCAGATTCCGGAACCCCGAACATTCCATGAAGTATTGATGCCATAGCTTTATTAACCCAACCCATTATTACAAGGTTGATGAACAAACCGAGATAAAGCGCGCGGAATCCTCTTAAAAATCTTCCGGGTTTTCCTGAATACCTTATCTCAGCAAACTCCGCTTCAGTCATAATTCCGGCTCTCCGCCAAAGCCTGGCAAAAAAGAAAACGGTAAGCAATCCTCCGAAAGCAAAATTCCACCAGAGCCAGTTACCCGCAATTCCGTTTTTTGCGACAAGTTCCGTAACAGCTAATGGAGTATCGGCGGCAAAAGTGGTTGCAACCATAGATAACCCGGCAAGGTACCAGGGTAATTTTCTGCCGGAGAGAAAAAATTCATCTGTACTCTTTCCGGATCTTTTGGAATAATACAGAGCAATACTGATTGACAGAATAAAATAAATTATCAGGATAAGGTAATCGATGATCTCCATAAAACTCCGACTATTTCTTTTTATAAAAACTGGAACAGCGCAGCAACAGCGCCTGCCGGATCTTTGATGACACAATAACGTCCCTGCTCACCCATATTCTTAGGTCCTGCAATTAATGAACCGCCAAGCTCAATACAGTTTTTTATTGATTTCTCTATATCATCAACTGTTATATAAATCAGCCATTGTGGCGGCAGTCCTGCATTTACTCCACGTGCATGACAAATTCCCGCAACAGCTTTTCCTTCTGATGGAGTAAGCATACTAAAGTCGCTGTAGTTTCCCATCTTTACTTCTTCATATTTCCATCCAACCACTTTCGAATAAAACTCACGGACTTCCTCTGCATTTTCAACAGTAAGATCGTTCCATGTAACAGAACCGGTTTCAACTTTTGTACTCATTGGTTCCTCTTATTTATTAGTTTGATTTTGAGTTGATTGAAATAAAGAAAGAACATATCCGACAGACAATGTAATAACTACCCCGATGAATGTGAACCATGTCCAGGCAACGTATTTTCCAGTTATTATAAAAATCATTACTCCAAGTGCAGTAAAAAATGCAACGAGTGCTGCATCCTGATTAATTTTTTTGTTGAATAAGCCCAATAGAAACAAGCCAAGCAGTCCGCCATACGTGAAAGAAGCAATACTTAATGCTATTTCCACAACCGCTTTTGATGATCCCATAAAGATCAGGGCGGACAGTATAAGCAGACATCCAAACAGAATTGTTGCAACCCGTGATAAAGATAATTTCTTGTCCTCATCTATCAGTGATTTTTTCAGCGGTAAAAAAATATCCATCATAAATGATGATGAAAGAGAAGACATAGATCCCGCAAGCGTTGACATAGCTGCTGCAAATAATCCGGCGATTATGATCCCGCTTATCCCGGATGGAAGACTTGTCAAAATGAAATGAGGGAACACTTCATCTGACTTCATTGACGTCACACCGAATAACGCGTACAACAAAACTCCCGTGACAAGAAAAATAAAAAACTGTATGATGACAATTACACCGCTGCCAACCAAAGCTTTCCGGCTGCTGGATAATTTATTTGCAGCTAAAACTCTTTGAACTATTAATTGATCTGTTCCGTGTGAAGCCATAGATAAAAAAGCCCCGCCAATAATACCTCCGATAAATGTATAAGGTTTTGAAAAGAAGGAAGCAATAGAATCCCCAAAACCCCATTCGATAAAGTTCAGCTTTGATGCGACATCATTTCTAACAATAATTTCTGAAATGTTTCCCGGAATAAGATTTACCAGATAAATGCATGCTGTTATAGCACCGCCCAGATAGATCAGCATTTGAACCGCATCGACCCAGATAATACTTCTTATCCCGCCGGTGTAAGTGTATATCAATGCGACTATGGCAATGATAACAATCGCAACCGGATAACTTATATCAAGCATAAGTTTTAAAGGAATTGCTGTGGCAAAAAGTCTCACACCGTCAGCAGCAATTCGGGTGAACATAAAAGTGATGGAGGCAGTAGATCTTGCTTTACTCCCGAACCTGGTTTCAAGAAATGTATAAGCTGTTTTAAGCTCGCCTTTATAAAATGCAGGAAGAAAAAATATCGAGATGATTATTCGTCCCAATAAATATCCGAAAGTAAGCTGTAGGAAATTAAGGTTTGTCAGATATGCAAGACCGGGAATTGAAATGAACGTCAAGGTACTTGTTTCAGCGGCGACAATTGAAAAACAAATTACCCACCAGGGAATTTTTTCAGCACCAAGGAAATATTCTTTTACTGATTTTTGTCTGCCGCCTGATTTGATTCCGTAGAAAGCAATGCCCGTTAAGTAGGCTATAATGATAATATAGTCAACGGTGCGGTCTTCCAAAAAAATAAATTATTCTTTATTTAATTCCTGGAACGCTTCTTCAACAGTTTCACAAACCGGAAGTACCCTATCAAGCTGTGTTATCTTAATAAGTGAATAAACTTTTTCGGATGGTGAAGCTATTCGCATACTTCCGCCGGTGGTGTTGATTATTCTGTTGGCAACAAGTATAGCGCTTAACCCGGAACTGTCGCAGGTTTCCACTTCACTCAGATCAAGTACTAATTTATTGATCCCTTCAACTTTTAAAAGCAGTGTGAATTCTCCTTTAACAAGCCCCGAGATATTTGTATCCAAACGTTTTTCGTTCAGCTTGAATATTGTTATGTCGTCTATCCGTTTTATTTCAAAATTCATTAGTTAACCTTTAAAACATTTGAAGGCAATTTAACAATTTTTTATAAGAAATTTGAGGATCGGTTTCTTCTATGTTAAACTGCAGGTTATAGTATTTATCCGAATTATTCTTCCTGTACCCGATTCTAACCGGAGATTTGACCAGATTTGCCGCATAGCTGTTAAATATGCTTTCTTTCCTGTTAAGATCGAGCACAACATTAAAGTTTAAGTCTTTAAGTTTCTTTATAAGAGAATGAGACGGAAGTTTAAGTTTGTTCATATCAGATATTTTATATCCAACTGCACGCGCTCTGAATTTTTGAGGCAGCAGACTTACCTTGAATTCATAAGTAAATGCGATCGGGGTTTTGCGATTTGAGTCAAGATAGTTTAAAACTTCAAACGAATGATTAAAATCACTTTCATCTTCCGGCATAACAACAAAATATGTAAATGACTTTGAGAACACATTAAAGAACGACTGCAGATTGTTCTCATGCTCTTTAAGTTTTCCTGAAACTACAAACCCGGCTATTTTATCTTTAATAATCTCTATCATTATCCGCCTGCTTCCTCAAGCAATTTAAGGAATTCTTTTTCATTGAGAATTTTTACACCAAGTTCATTTGCTTTAGTCAGTTTTGAGCCCGCGCTCTCGCCGGCAATCAGGTAGTCTGTTTTTTTACTTACACCGGATGATGTTTTCCCTCCTAAAAGAAGAATCTTATCTCCCGCTTCTTCACGTGAAAATTTTTCCAGTGTTCCTGTAAGCACAAATGATTTCCCTTTAAAGAAATTATCCTCAATTTTTTTCTTTTCCGACTTAAATATAAGTCCATGTTCACTCAATCGTTTAACCAGTTCAGCATTTTTTTTGTTTGAGAAAAAATCTTTAATGCTGCTGCTTATGCTTGGTCCTATCTCGTGAACGGATGATACCTCTTCTTCCGTTGCATTCATTAGTTCATGTATCGATAGAAAATGATCTGTAAGTTTTTTTGCAGCACCTGAGCCGACATACCTTATGCCGAGAGCAAAAAGAGTTTTGGAGTATGGCTGTTTCTTACTTTCTTCAATTGCTTCTAAAAGATTATCCACACTTTTTTCACCAAGCCGTTCAATGTTGATTAATTCATTTCGTTTCTTTTTTAAGTCATATATATCCGCATAAGTAGAAAGAATTCCCATATCAACAAAAAGATTTATCAGTGCTTCACCAAGTCCTTCGATATCCATTGCCCCGCGTGCAGCAAAATGTGCGATCTTTCCTTTAACCTGTGCTGAACAGCCTGAATTATCACAGTAGTAAGCAACTTCATTTTCGGGTTTGAATAATGCTGAACTGCACACCGGACATTTTTGAGGAGGCTGTGTTGGCTTACTGTTCTTTTTCCTTTTCTCCAAAACAACTGAAACAACTTTTGGAATTACATCGCCGCCTTTTTCAATTACAACCGTATCTCCTTCACGAATATCTTTTCTGGTAATCTCATCAAAGTTATGAAGTGTTGCCCTGCTTATTGTTGAGCCTGATAAAAATACCGGTTCAAGTTCCGCAACAGGAGTAACGGCTCCTGTCCTGCCAACCTGCCATGTAATTTTATTGATTGTAGTAAATGCCTGGCGTGCTTTAAACTTGAACGCAACTGCCCAGCGCGGTGATTTGGCAATACTGCCAAGCACCTTCTGCTGCTTTACAGAATTTACTTTTATAACCGCACCATCAATTTCATACCGAAGTGATTCACGTTTTTCTTCAAACGCTTTACAAACTTCGAGCACTTCATTCATCGATTTGCAAACTTTGAATTCAGGGTTGACATTAAAACCAAGCTGCTTCAGTATTTCAAGATTTTCAGATTGTGATTTAAATTCTTCTTCAATACTTATCATTGAATAACAAAATATGTTCAGCTTTCTTTGAGCAACAATTCTGGGGTCCTGTAATTTAAGAGAACCGGCGGTTGAGTTACGCGGATTGGCAAATAACTTTTCGCCTTTTTCCTGCTGTCGTTCGTTCAGCTTCTGAAAGTCAGAAAGCCTCATAAATATTTCGCCGCGTACTTCAAAATCATTCAGTCTGTACTTTATTGATGAAGGTTTATTTAGCCTGATTGGAATGGAACGTATTGTTTTAGCGTTAACCGTAATTTCTTCACCAACAGTTCCATCACCACGTGTCGCAGCGGTGTTCAGCATACCGTCCTTATAATTAATACTGACTGAGGCGCCGTCTATTTTTAATTCAACTACATACTCAACTTTTTCTGAAGCGGGCAGACCTTCTTTTACCCTTCTGTCAAAATCAAAAAGTTCCTCTTCACTGTAAGTATTCGCCAGACTTAACATCGGAACTTTATGTGTAACCGGTTTAAATTCTTTTGTAAGATCTTTTCCTACTCTCTGCGTGGGAGAATCCGCAGTAACATACTGCGGATTTTCCGATTCAAGTTTTTCAAGCTCTTTATAAAGAAAATCGTACTCCTGATCGCTGATAACCGGTTCGGCTAAGATATAGTATTTGTAGTCGTGTGCCGAAATCTGGTCACGAAGTTCTTTTATCCTCTGTTCAGCTTTTTTCTGCATGAAGATTAATCCAGCTCAGGAGGTGAAGATAAAGTTTTTAATCCTTCAGAATCGATCATAACATGTGCAACGGTTTTTGCTTTTCCGGAAAAGTTTAATAGTTCATTATTAAGTTTGAATTGTATCCCGCCTGCATTACCTAAAGTGATTTTAAAATTATTTCCGGTAACCAGGTTCTTTTGAGAGTTGGGGAATAGAATAAAATCTTCCGCTCGTTTATCATCATAAATAATTTTAACCCAGGAAGTATCTGTCGTCAATATCTGCAATGATAAACTGTCTTGCGCGGTGATCAGATTACCAGCGCTGTCAAGTACGGTTCCAGTCGGCACTTCTTCGTAACGTGAAGTTCCTGAATCAATCACTTCTTCAAAAGGTTTTTCAGGGACAATTATTTCATCAGAAGATCTGAAAACAAAAAGGAAAAGTAAAATAAGAATTACTACAGCTCCGCCTACCACTGAAAGAAGAATAATATTTTTTTGTCTCGCTTGTTTTTCTTTATCGGCTGGTGATTCTGGCTTTTGAACACCATCAAATGATTGTACGGGTTTTGGTTTCGGCTGCTCTAACGTAATAGTGTTTTTGACAGCCTGCTGTTCTTCTTTTACGGGTTGTACGGCGGCATCAAAATCGATTCCCTGTTTTGCCAGCTCATATTTCCTGATAGTTTCACCCGCATCGAGTCCGACAACAGCGGCGTACTCTTTTAAAAAAGCTTTTACATAAAGTTCAGGAAGGAATGAAAAATCTCCCGCATCAAGTGCTTCAAGGAATTTTATATCGATACGTGTTTTTGCAGCCATTTGCTGCAGTGAAATATCGGCTGATTGTCTGGAGTTTCTCAGCTCTTCAGCAAATTTATCAAGCATGATACCAATACTTTTTATTTATGATTTAGTTTAATACTTGCCTGCAGTAAAAATATAAGTTTTTATTAAATAGATAAAATAAAATTTATTATTCAACGCGTATAAGCTTTGCTGCAAAGGCTCCGTCCATCTGATGCAAATGCGGAAGAGTTTGAATACATCCATTGTCATCAATTAATTCGGGCGCAAATTTACCGGCAGCAGATTCAAATTTAAACTCAGGATGTTTCGAAAGAAATTCTTTTACGATTTCAAAATTTTCTTCCGGCTCGATAGAGCAGGTACTGTAAACAACACAACCTCCTGTTTTAACTAACGAGGCAGCTTTCTCAAGCAGTTGCATCTGCAGTTCTTTCATCTTCCGAAGATCAAGCAGATCTTTTTTCCATTTGATATCTGGTTTTTTGGAAAGTGTTCCGGTTCCTGAGCAGGGCACATCTGCAAGTATGCGGTCAAATAATTCGCCTTCGTAATCAAGTGCATTCATTTCTAAAGCGCTGACGCATCTTACTTCCAGCCTGTCAAGATTTTTTTGAACAAGATCCATCCTGCTCTGATAACGGTCTATAGCGACTATCTCGCCTTTATCCTGCATAAGGTTTGCAAGGTATGCAACCTTTCCGCCAGGGGCTGTGCACATATCCAGTACACGCATGCCTGGTTGTACGTCGAGAAGTCTGCAGGCTAAACCAGCACTTTCATCCTGAATATTAAAGTAACCTTTTGTGAAAACATCCCACGCGGTTATGTTGGTAAGATTCTGGAGTTTAAAAAATTCAGGGAGATATTTTCCCTGGTGATATTTTAAATTAACAGAATTTAATAATGCACCGAACTCTTCCGGTCTGACTTTAAGTTGGTTCACTCTAAGCGTCAGATATGGTTTTTCATTATTAGCCGCGAGGAGTTTTTCAGTATTCTCCCTTCCGAATCTTTCAATGTATCTTTTAACCATCCACGAAGGATGAGAGTAAAATGCACATATATAACCGGGCAGATCTTCCTGCGGATCAGGATAACGTATCCCGTTTTTACTGCGTATTATGTTGCGTAAAATTGCGTTAGTAAGATCAGCGGGTTTTTGTCCCTGGAGTTTTTTTACAAACTCAACTGCTTCATTAACGGCTGCGTGATCGGGGATTTTATCAAGGAACAATATCTGGTACAAAGCAACGCGCAACCCGTTTTTAAGATTAGGGATTGCTTTTGAAAATTGTCCCTTATAAAAACCGTTGAGTATCCAGTCAAGCCGTCCCATCCATCTTACGACACCGTGAACTATTTCATAAAGTAATGCTTTATCCTGACCGTTCAGTTCGGAATTTCTTAATTCATTGTCCAATAATTTTTCAAGGTAAGCGTCTGTACGTTCAACCCGGTTTAATATTTTTACTGCAAGACCTCTGACGCCTTCGTATAAATCTTTAACTGTGTGTTCTTCAAACTGCGACATTATTTTTTTAACCTGTTCCTTAACTCTGCTGTTTTATCAAAAATTATTCTGAATAGTTTTTCATCTTCAATTGAAAATTCTTTTGTCCTTCTTGCGAAAACTTTTTTCGCGACTTCAATACTTTTATTAAGATCGTAAGTTGATAGTGATTGTGAACCGCCCCACATAAACGATGGAATTAATTTCGGAGGAAATCCCGAATCAAAAATATTACACGAAAATCCGGTAACTGTTCCCGTGTTGAACATTGTATTGATAGCTGTTTTTGAGTGATCACCCATTATCAAACCGAGGAACTGCATTCCGCTGTCAATTTCTTTTCCGTTAAGATTTACTTTTACGTTGCTGTAATTGTTTTTCAAATCACTGTTATTTGTATCAGCGCCGAGATTACACCAACTGCCGATGAATGCGTGTCCTAAAAATCCAGCGTGCTGTTTGTTTGAGAATGACATAATGATGGATGCCTCTACTTCGCCGCCGACTTTGCATACACTGCAGATGCTTACACCATCGTAAATAAATGCGCCGGCTTTAATTTTTGAATTCTCACCGATGTAAACGGGACCCTCGATGACAACATTAGGATACAGATAAGCATTTTTATCAATTATAACCGGACCAATTGAAGCATCAATCACGCATCCCGGTTTTATTATTGCGCCTTCTTCTATGATTATATTATCGGGGGAAAGAAGATGAACTCCGTTATAAACTTTTCCTTTTATTTTTTCTTCCCCGGATTTTTTCTTTTCATCATAAAGAACTGCAAAGTCATTTTCGATTTCATCTTTGTTGAAACGGATCAAATCCCAGAGATACTGTGCGAGAAGAACATCAACTTCGATAGTTTTTATGTTGTTCAACAAATCAAAGTTAAGCACATCATTAAACTGAGATTTTATTGATTCAAGATTTTTACCTGAAAGTTTTGCCCCGGCTATATTCCCTTTTGACGTGAAGATTATATCTTCTTTCTGTTTCAATACTTCACTATCAAAAAACCCTTTGGCATTTATCAATCGACCATTTATGAAAAGGCATTCATCATCAACTATTTGATTAACAGGGACAGAGGAATTTTGCGTCGACACTAAAGGCTTCAGATACTCCCTGCAATGAAGCAAAAGTTTGTGTCCCGAAAATATTGAAAAGATTTTTTCACGAATAGTTTTTGTACCGCAGACTAAATCATAAACCGGTCTTGATAAAGCTAGCGGATAAAAATTATCGGTGAGTTTGTCCTCAAATAAACAAATCTGCAATGAATTATTCTTTTATTATTTCTTTGAGACAATTTAATATTTTTTGAGTAAAGAATCTTAGGGGAAATAAGGGGTTACGTGCTGTCATTGTTAGGGAGCCAGTGCAAGTAATATCAAACTGTCATGCTGAATTTATTTCAGCATCTGATTTAACACTAAACCGCAAGCCCAGATTCCGAATGGCAGCGCCATCGGAATGACAGTATTAGGACAGACTTTGGGACTATAACAGGCTTAGAATTCTATGACAAAGTAGTTTGTTGCAGATGATGAAAGAAGTCATCAATATCAGAATTATGATCAGTAACTAATTCCTATACTTATGTATACCGGAAGAAATTTTCTGAACCCGGCGATTTGTTGACTCAAAGAGAATGTCAGGGAGAGTAGTTCACCGATCGAAGTGGAATAATCAATCATCAATAAACCAGAGATACCATAAGTAGCATATCCTGCCCCAGCCCTGATGATGATTTTATCAGAGTTATTTTTGAGGCAGTAGTTTTTACAAATACCTATTGATCCACCTCCTCCCAAATCGGTGTAATCTGTCGGTTTGCCCGGAGCCCACATTACGTTATAGTAGTAAGTAGTGTGAATTTCATCGGGCAAAATAAGTTCATTAAAGGCGAACACAGAAATTCCAGCCGAAGCAAAAAACTTATTGTAGTTCGGGAAGTAACCTATCTGAAGTCCCCAAATGGAACTATCAATAGCTGTGGAGTCTGAATATCTAAATTCTGAGGATGTAAATGCAAATAAAGAATTTGAAATCAGTAAAAAAGTTATTCCAATTGAATTGATCTTAGATATTGAGAATATCTTAAACAAATTTCTATTATCCTCCGTTTAAGATTCCTCTAACAACAATTGATTTATAACCATCAGATGCGATCAGAAATACATATCGATCAAAAACAACAATCCCTGAATAATATAATTTCGGGAGTTCATAAAATGTAAACCAATCTTTTCCGTTGTAATGCAAAACTCCAAAATATTGATTGCCCAGAAAAATATTGTTGTCGTCAGTTCCATTAATTTGACCAAAAAAACCTAGCCCTATAGGTTCCCACACATCACCTACTTTTTTAACTATGGAATTTTCCATACTGCCATACAATTTCCCATCTATGTTTTTGATAAAGGTTGGATATGATTCCCGATTAAAATTAGCTGAAGTAACATTTGAGTCAACTACTGTCCAATTATTTCCATCGTAGTGAAATAGGAAATCGACACTATAGAAATCGTTTTGTCCTATTTTTCTTTCCAGGTGACCATTACAATAAATATCATTATCACTTAATGCTTCAATTTGATTTAAAAAAACATTTTCACCAGTAAGGCTGATTTTACTCCAGTCCACCCCATTATAATGGATCATATTACCTTTTCGATCTCCCGCCCAGATATCTGAAGGAGAAATAACGCACAATGAATAAAGGCTAAATGTTTCTGAAATTACAGTGATCTCCCAATTTTGGTTTACTGACTTAACAATAAGTGCACTATCCAGGAAATCAGGGGGTGGGTTAGTATTAATATATTCTGCCCCGCCGGCAAAAATTATACTATTTGAATCTATTCCTGAAACCCCATTATAAGTTTTCAAAAAATGAGTGGGCGGAACACTTAATTCCGGATACCAATTTACTCCATTAAAACGGTATATCGATGTAACATTATTAGCATCAAAACCACAAATCCAAATATCATTTGGTGAGTTCCCCCAAATATGAGACAAAAAGTTCTGAATGCTGTTTGAGCTAATCGTATCAATAAACCATGTATAGTTTCTGCTTCCGGGTCCGATATTATCACCAGTTCCGGTTGGATTTTTATCGCAACTTGCATTTATAAGGAATACTAATAAACAAAATGTAAGCGAATACCTGTTCAAATAAAGATTTGAGAAATTTGTAAGATAATTGAAGTGCGAGCTTTGAAAGGATTTATTTAAAAAAGTTTTACTAATCATATTAACCCCATGAATAAATTAAATTATTCTTATACTAACTTATAATTATTTGTGAGTTCAATCAAATTAATCATAATCTATGATCAGTAATAAAAAATGATCCGGCCCCAGCACTTCTGTCACGAAGTGATTCGTGACAGCCGGAAAAACTATTATCATCAAATAGTCAAATAACTATTCCTGAACAACCACAAATTCTTTTTCTGAATTTTCCCCATACTCCTCCGTAACATTAGACACCGACGCAGTTTTTCTTGACAGGTAAGAATAAATTGCGGGCACAATAAACAATGTCAAAAATGTTGAGAAGATAAGTCCGCCGATAACAGCAATACCCATAGACACACGACTTTCAGAGCCTGCGCCAAGTGCTAACGCAATCGGCAAAATACCGAGTATGGTTGATATGCTTGTCATTAATATCGGGCGCAGTCGTGAGACTGATGCATCAAGTATCGCTTCCATCTTTGTAAGTCCGGCAGCTTTTCTCTGGTTGGCAAATTCAACAATAAGAATTCCGTTTTTGGTTACAAGTCCTATTAGCATTATCAAACCAATTTCAGAAAAGATGTTGAGTGTTTGTCCGAATACCCATAACGATAACAAGGCACCCGCTAACGCTAGCGGTACGGTAAATAAAATTATAAACGGATCGCGGAAACTTTCAAACTGTGCAGCGAGAACGAGATAGATCAGTCCAAGCGCGAGTATAAAAGCAAAAATTAAACTTGATGAACTTTCCGCAAAATCTTTTGAAGGACCATCAAGCGCGGTTGCGAATGTTTCATCCAATACTTTTCCGGCAACTTCGTCCATGGCTTTAATTCCATCACCGATTGTTTTGCCGGGTGCTAATCCCGCAGATACAGTCGCGGATACATACCTGTTAAACCTGAACAACTGCGGCGGACTGCTTAGTTCTGTAGTCGAGATTAGATTATCTAATTGTATCAGTTCATCCCTGTTATTTTTTATGTAGAGAGATTTTAAATCTATCGGAGCGTCGCGGTTTTCCCGTGATACCTGTCCTATTATCTGGTACTGTTTTCCGTTCATGATAAAATACCCGAAACGCTGCCCGCTGAAAGCCGCCTGTATAGTCTGTGCAATGTCAATTGTTGAAACACCAAGTGCGCGTGCACGCTGCCTGTCAATTGTAAGTTGAAGTTCAGGTTTGTTGAATTTTAAATTAACATCCACAATCTGGAATATCGGGTGGTTTGATGCTTCTTCTAAAAAAACAGGAAGCACTTCTCTAAGTCTTTCAAAGTTGGGTGCTTCAATCACATACTGAACAGGCAGTCCGCCTCGTCTGCTTCCGCCAATTGTCTGCTGCTGTGATACAAATATTCTTGCTTCAGTAAGTGAACTTACATCCTTACTTAATTTATCAGATACCTGCTGTTGTGTTCTTTCCCTTTGTTCCGGATCAGTCAGGATCAAAGTAACGAAACCGCTATTAACAGAACTTGATGCACCAAAACCCGGCGATGTTATGGAAATTATCCCATCACTTTCTTTAACTGAATCAGCTACCACCTGAACAAGCTGATCCATAAAATTTTCCATGTAATCAAATGAAGTGCCTTCCGGTGCTGTAACCGAAATGCTTAACCGCGATCTGTCTTCAAGCGGTGCAAGCTCTGATGAAATTGATGAAAAGAAAACATATATCATCAACATTGATAAACTCATTATAACAAGCGCCGCCGATCTTTTTTTCATAAAAGATGAAAGCATGCTTCTGTAGCCGTTATTCATCGAAACAAAAAATGGTTCGGTTTTGTTATAGAACCAGGTGTGGGTTTCTCTGCGTTTTAAAATCCTAGTCGATAACATCGGTGTTAATGTAAGAGCAACAAATGAGGAAATAATAACTGAGCCGGCGATCACAATTCCAAACTCTCTGAAAAGTCTTCCTGTTAACCCTGATAAGAAAATCACCGGAAGAAATACCGAGGCAAGCGCAACTGTTGTTGATACTACCGCAAAAAATATTTCCGCCGAGCCTTTTCTGCCTGCTTCATAGGGGGACATCTTGTTTTCAATTTTTGTATAAATATTTTCAAGTACTACGATAGCGTCGTCAACAACAATACCGATCGCCAATACAATACCGAGCAATGTTAAAACATTAATTGAAAAATCAGCAGCATACATTATAAAGAATGCGCCGATTAGTGAGATAGGAATTGCGATAACAGGTATTACTGTTGTTCTCCAGTCACGCAGAAATAAAAAGATTATCAACACAACAAGAGCAAACGCAAGCAATATTGTTTCCTGTACTTCTGAGATGGATGATTTGATATACGTTGTTACATCAAAACCGATTCCGGTTCTTATATCTTCAGGCAGATTTTTTTTGATGTGATCCAGACGGTTATAAAACTCATCAGTGATTGCGATGTTATTAGCCCCGGGCTGTGCAATCAGAACAACACCAACCATTGGTATTCCATCACGCTTAAGAACTGTCCTTTCATTTTCAGCCCCGAGTTCAGCCCTTCCTACATCTCTTAATCTTACAATTCCGCCTTCGGATTCTTTTACAATCAGATCATTAAACTCTTCAGGATTATGTAATCTTCCGATTGTTCTTATAGAAAGTTCGGTGTTGTTCCCCTCAATTAGTCCTGTCGGAAGTTCTATGTTATCCCTGTTGATTGCATTACGAACATCAATCGGTGTTAAACGATATGCCGCAAGCTTAATGGGGTCGAGCCAGATACGCATTGAATATTTTTTTTCACCCCAAATCCTTACTTCACTTACACCTGGAATTGTTTGAAGTCTTTCCTTAAAAATATTATTTGCTATCTCTGAAAGTTCAAGAAGATTTCTCGTATCGCTTTGAACACTTAAAAAAACAATCGGGGTGGCATCTGCATCAGCCTTTGATACAATAGGATTTTCAACATCGGGAGGAAGCTGACGGATTGCGCGTGATACACGGTCGCGAACATCATTAGCCGCAGCTTCAAGATCAACATCAATATCAAACTCAACAGTAATTGTACTTCTTCCGTCACGACTTGTTGAAGTGAGTGAACGTATGCCGGCTATACCATTAATTGATTCTTCAAGCGGTTCTGTAATCTGGGATTCTATAACATCCGCATTAGCACCCGTGTAGGCTGTGCTGACTGTGATGACGGGAGGATCTACTGCCGGGTATTCTCTTACACCGAGAAATGTATAACCAAGTATCCCGAATACAACAATAACAATCGACATAACGATTGCAAGTACAGGTCTTCTTATACTAAGCGAGGAAAGGCTCATATTATCCTGTCAGTTTATTTCTGATATTTTTACGGGCATATCTGGTTTTACCTGAAGTATGCCGGTTGTTATCAAAGTGTCGTTAGGCATTAATCCGTTTATAACCTGCACTCTCTTGTCTGTTCTTATACCAGTTTGAATACTTTGCGGAAAAACTTTTCCGTCTTTATATAGAAAAACTTTTTGACCCTTTAATTCAGGCACAACCGATTCAGTCGGAACCATAATAGTATTGCTGATTTTTTTTAAGAGTACTTCAACATCGGCGAATGAACCGGGAAGCAGTTTCATACCCGGATTGGAACACTTCGCTCTTATTTTTAATGTTCTTGTAACAGGATCAATTTTGGGTTCGATTGCATACACGGTTGCGGTGTATTTAACATCGATACCGGAAATTTTAAAGTTAACCTGGTCTCCTGTTTTTATATCTGAACTGTAACGTTCAGGAATTGCAAAATCCACTTTCACAAAACTTAAACTTTGTAAGCTCGCTATAACATTATTATTTGTAACGTAACTGCCTTCACTTACATTTCTCAAACCGATTATTCCATTGAACGAAGCTCTGATTATCGTTTTATCAAGTTGCGCCTGAAGTACTTGTATCTCGGCTTTGTTCACATTTAATTCGTTGAGTGCAGTATCATATTCTTCCTGGCTTATAGCATTTTTCTCTAGAAGTTTTTTCTGCCTGAATTCAATATCGCTCAATAACTCCTGCCTGAATTTAAGTCTTTGCAATTGCGCACGCAGTTCAGAGTCGTTTATCTTTACAAGCGAATCACCTTTACTTACAAATCTTCCTTCATCAAAAAATATTGAAATTATTTTTCCTGATATTTCACTCTTAAGTTCGACTTCTTCATCGGCAATTATAGTACCACTTACCAGAATATTATTGTCGATTGTTTCAGGATGAAGAATCATTGCTTTCACCTGTAAAAGTCCGGTGTTTCTCTGCACAGTCGCAGGGCTTTCTTCATTACCGCCAAGCTTTGGAATAATTACTGCGGCAAGGATTATTAGTAGAATTATTGATATTAAAATTATTCGAATGTTTTTCTTCATTTTAGGATTTGATGTATTGAGGTATTAATTCCGGTTTTATTTCAGCCTTAAGGTCTGTAAAAAAAATAATTCTTCAAACAGAAAAATGATGACACACTATTGTAAACGAAAAAAGCCAGTCATGCTGGCTTTTTCAATTCAATAAAAATTTGAACTTTATTTCTTTGCGTATTTCTTTTTGAACTTCTCTACTCTTCCCGCAGTATCAAGTAATTTTTGTTTTCCGGTAAAGAAAGGATGTGAACCGCTTGAAATTTCCAGTTTTACTAACGGATAAGTTTTTCCATCGTTCCATTCAATACTGTCACTGGTTTTAATAGTTGATCTTGTTAAAATTGCAAAGTCACAAGATGCGTCCTGAAATACAACTGGTCTGTATTCTGGATGAATTCCTTTTTTCATTTAGTGTAATCCGGTTAAATTATTCGTAAAAATTTTGATGCAAATATAATGACGGCAGGGTTTAATTCCAATCTAAAATTAGCCTAATAATTGTATATAATGCTACTTATCGCCCTTTTTCACTGAATTTTGCATTCTTTCCTTTAACTTCTGAACATTCTGCCTGTCTTCCACATTCAGGTTGATCTGGCGGTAATCCAGCCCACTTTTATCAATTTCATTTTGAATTGATGTCTGAACAGGTTGCTGTATAGCTTCTACAGAACCGGTTACTGCCGGCGAATTAGCAAAACTGTCTGTCCGCGTTGCGGATAAATCAGCTTCATTTCTCATAACAGCCTGGTTTTGTATAACCACTTCGTCCTTCATCATCTCCTGCACAGATGGTAAAGTATTTACCGGGGCTTCTTCTTTTTTAGGTGCATCTTTTGATTTTTTCTCAACCTGTTTTTCAACAGTGACAGGTTCTTCAGAAGTAACCATTACAATATCCTGCCGAAGTCTTGGTTCCAGCAACAAAGGATTTTCAAGTTCATCGGGAGAAAGATCTATCACAAAAACTAAAATGACGGCTGTCACAGCTAGAGCCATTGATGGTACAAGCCGCGAAGGAATAAATAATCTTTTAAAGATACTTTCCTTCTTTATTTTTTCAGGCTGATTGAGTTTCCTCATCAGAGTGGTTTCAAAATCTTTCGGGGTTTCAACTTTTTTTAGATTCTTTAACCCATCAATCACATCTTTGTATTTTAATTCATCGTTGTTCATTATCTCACCTCTATTCCCTGTGTATGTCCTTTAACAGCTTCTGCAACTGAGCACGTCCCCTGTTTATGCGTGATTTGACAGTTCCGACTGTTATGCCGGTTATCTCAGCGATTTCTTCGTACGACAATTCCTGTATATCTCTTAATATCACCATTTCCCTGTACACAGCGGAAATTTTCATTAATGCTTTCTGAATAATTTCTTCTTTTATTCCACTGTCTGTCATTACATCTGGTCTGTAACGTTCATCAGGAATATCAAAAGTTTCCTGTTCTTCAGTTCCGTATGAATTAATAGAAAAAATTTTTCTCCGCTTTCGTCTCTGGTATTCGGTGCGGGCAAGGTTACCGGCAATAGTATAAATCCAGGTGGAGAATTTAGCTACAGAACTATAAGAATCTTTGTACCGGAAAACTTTGATCATCGTATCCTGCACAACATCAGTGCAGGCTTCATAATCGCCTAAAAACCGGAAGACAAAATTTGTTAACGGATTTTTATATCGATGAACCAATATTTCGAATGCCCGGGTAGTGTTGTTCTGTTGGAATTCGATTATCAATTCTTCATCAGATAATTCGCTTAGATTTTTCTCCGTCAACTTTTGTTATACTTCATTTTTAGTGATTTGTTTCCATTTTGTGTCAATAAATTAGCGAAATTCTAATCAATTTTGAACGATTTCAATTTTATTCGTACTAAAATCATTAGTTAAGGATTTCTGCAATTAATTCAGTGACTATGGTCTTTTTATCCTTTGAGGTTGTTTTGGATGATAGATCAGCCTTATACAGAGCATTTACTGAGTTATATAAATCATCAACCGTAAACTGATTTTTCGCTCTTATATAATTGTCAAAGAAATATGGATAAATCCCGGCACGCGATGCTATCTCATTTCTCTGCAGACCCGAGTTCATCAAAGAACCAAGTTTGCTTAAAGTTGTAAAATACTTGGTTAACATTCCTACGATTTGAGGCACTTCAATTCCGTTTTGTAAAAGATTGAAAGCAATCTTTAACGAAGTTTCTTTATCTTTTTTCCCGATGGCTTCCTGCAAATCGAATATTGAATAAACTTTAACAGATGATGCTATGGTTCTTATAATCTCAAAAGTAATTTCATCCTTATCTCCCATAAACGTAAATATCTTTTCAAGCTGATTCTCGAGCAGAAATTTATCTTCGCCAATTAGTTCAACAAAATATTCGGCGTTAACAGGAGAAATAGTTTTTCCGTTTGATTCACAGTTATTGATCAGCCAGCTTATCAGATATTTTCCTTTAAGTTCTGCAGCCTCAAACAGAAAATTATTTTTCAATATTGATTTAATTGGTTCAGTCTCCGCCCCGGTAATTGAACCGTTATGAACTAATATCAGCACCGTAAACTCTGCAGGCGAATTTGCATATGATGAAAGCGATTTTCTTTCTTTAAGTTTTTCTGCTTCTTTTACGTAAACTATTTTTTTTTCTGATCCGAACGGGAATGATGATGCGAGTGTTGTTATCTCGGCGGCTGTTCTGTCATTACCGTAAATTAATTCTTTATCAAAATCACTGGTGATAAATTTTTCGGATGCTTTGATAATCAATTCAGCTGTTTGTGTAAGGGAAAAAAGATCTTCACCAAATAAATAATAAAACGGGAGGATATTCCCTTTCTTAAGCTGCTTTGGAATTTCTGAAACGGGGGGACAATTAATTTTTTTCTTCGCCATTTAATCTTTTCTTTTTTTCATAGGAAGATGCTTTTATTAAAAAAAGCGTTAACCCGCCCCATACAATTCCAATAACTATTATTGCAGTAACTACAGTTGAAATACTCATAAAATTATTTTACGGATTATCTTCATCTTTAAGTGTTGCTTTGACAAGTTTTTTATTTAACAGAATAAATACAGTGATTACAATAAACCACTGAAACAAAACTGTTCCGGTGTTTTCTGCATGAAAAGGATTCCACCATTCTGTATCCCAGGAGACAGAAGATATCAGCCACCACAAAATTAGAATGATAACCTGGATTGGTATCAAATATTTAATGGCTACATTATACCACTTCCCAATTTTAACATCTGTGCCGGAGCCGTTTATTATTTCTGTTCTGAATTTTTCAACTCCAAATTTTATTATTGCAAAAGAAATAAACGCCCCGCTTAAAATAAGTCCAACACCCCAGACCCAATCCTGGTTAGCAAAAAATTTGAGATCAAGTGCGGATGGAACGCCAAGCACTAATCCCGATACTGCTACAATGATAAGAGCTTTACTTCTTTTCAATCCAAAGTCTATTAACGTCCGGGTAGATAATTCAACCATTGAGATCAATGATGTTACTGCAGCAAAAAAAAGTGCTATAAAAAAAAGAGACGCAAAAATAACATTTAACGTATAGCTTGATGACATTTTTGTAAACAACAGGGGCAGATAAATAAAAGTTAAACCTGTATTTGCCGGTCCCGATTGAGTGATCTGGTTCATGGCGTCACTACCACTTAATGCAAACACTGATGAAAAAATTGTTATACCGGCAATCAGTGAAACTGAGTTGTTTCCAAATCCTATTAACGCAGCATTAAGAGGAATATCCTCCCGCTTTCTCATATAGATTGCGTAAGTCAGAATCAGTCCCCATCCGGCTCCGGTATCCCAGGCATTTTGTGTTAATGCATTAAGCCAGACTTTATAATCAAGAATTGTTGATAGATCAGGTGTAAAAAAATATTTAAGTCCTTCAACTGCGCCCGGTAAAGAAATACTTCTGAAAAAGAGTATGATTACAATTATCAGTAATGATGGGACAAGCCACTTGGTAACTTTTTCAACTCCCTTTGTAATCCCATTGAATACAACGAAGCCAACCAAAAGCATTGAAATCATATGAAAGATTAATGGCTGATAACCAGATGAAAAATTATTCCAGTAAGAGAGATGATCATTAACGGCAAATAGTTCACCCGAAGCCGCACTTAAAAAATATTTTAAACACCAGCCTGTAACAACTGAATAATAGAACATTATCGCAGTGGCAACGAAAACAATAAAGGCGCCCATCCAGCCAAATTTTTTACCTCCCGTTTTAGCAATAGCTCCAATAGGTCCATACCTGGTGGATTTACCGAGTGCGAACTCCGCAATTATAAGTGGGACAGACCAAATTAGAAGGAAGATAACCCAGGGGATAAGAAAAGATCCGCCGCCATTCTGTGCAACAACTCTTGAAAATCTCCAGATGTTACCGGTGCCTACCGCTATTCCAATCGTAGCTATAATTAGCGTCCATCTTGAAGAGAAAAATTCCTGCTGTTTCATAAGCGGAATGTGTTTGGTTTAAAGATGCTGATACATTCAGGTAGTGAGTATCAGCATCTTAATATTCAGAAATGAAAGTTGATTAATTATCTTTTTCTTTTTTCGATTGCGACATTTTCCATCACTACATCTTTCAGTGGTTTGTCGCCCGGCTTTGAAGTTTGCACTTTGCCTATAGCACGCACAACATCCATCCCGCCGATCACTTTACCAAAAACTGTATGCTTTCCATCAAGCCAGGCGGTAGGAACGAGAGTTATAAAAAACTGACTGCCGTTTGTATTTGGTCCCGCATTAGCCATTGATAGAATTCCTGAACTATCGTGTTTTAAAGTTGTAACAATTTCGTCGTCGAATTTTGCGCCATATATAGATTCTCCACCACGTCCGGTACCTGTCGGATCGCCACCTTGAATCATGAAGTTATCAATTACTCGGTGGAATATTACGCCGTTGTAATAGCCTTTATTTGCCAAACCAACAAAGTTTGCAACCGTTTTCGGAGTTTGTTCCTCAAATAATTCAATTTCAATTGTACCCATATTTGTTTTCATAACTGCAACGGAAACTGAATCAGACATTTTTTCCTGTGTGTTCATTATTTCGCTTTCATTTGGTTTAATTGTTTGATCATTATTGTTTGATGATTTTGAATCCTTGCATCCGATGAGTAAGAGAATTACAAGAAACGAAAAAGCAAATTTTTTCATTTTACCTCCTATGAATTAATGATGTTAAAGCTTATTAAAATAATTATTAAAATCCCTAAACCAATTCTGTAATAAACAAAAAGAAATGTTGAATGCTTCTTTAAATATTTCAGCAGAAAATCAATTGCAAGATAACCACTTATTGCAGAAAAAAGAGTTGATACGATAAGATTTATTGCAAGCTGCGGATCAATATATTCCAGTGATTCATTTAGTTGTAAAAGACCGCTTCCAAATATTGCAGGTATACTTAACAGGAATGAAAATCTTGCCGCCGTTTCTCTTTTAAGACCCATAAACAGTCCGCCTGTTATTGTAGTCCCCGAACGGGAAGAACCCGGAATGAGTGAAACAGATTGCGCAATCCCAATCATTATTGAATCGAAAACTGTAATCTCTTCCATATTTTTTTTGAACCTGCCAAGTTTTTCTGCTGCGGCAAGTATTACAGCGAGTACAATCAGGCTAACCGCAATTACATAAAGATTTTTTGTAAGCGCACCTTCTATTATTTCTTTAAAAGAAAAACCCAGTATAACAATAGGAATAGTACCAATGAGTATTAACCAGCCAAGTTTAGAATTTTCACTCTGGGATTTGAAAGGTTTTCTTGAAACCAGGTTATCCCTGAAAAACTCGATCAGTATATGCAGTATATCTTTATAAAAATAAATAAGTATTGCCGCAAGAGTTCCCAGTTGAATTACTGCGATAAATGAAGTCCATCGTTCAGGGTTTTCATTTGATATCAGGCTCATCAGATTCCCCGCGATTGTCAAGTGACCGGTACTGCTTATTGGAAGGAACTCAGTTATTCCCTGGATAATTCCCAGTAAAATTGCTTCAAATAAATTCAACAAATCTCCTAAATTCTGTACATCACTCCGAGCCTGATGCCGAATGAAAGTGAATTAAAGTTTACATTTTCTTTTTGAATAGGATTATAGATCGGAGTGCCGTTTCTCTCGGGCTCACCATTTAAATCATATCTCGCTTCCAGCCCGATATTGGCAAAAAGGTTTCCACCGAGTGAGGTATTTCCTTCTGCTTTTAGTAAAAATCCAAAACCAAGTGATGAATAGTCGAATGTAGTATTAGTTAACGGAAGAGTTTCATCAACAAGAACAATTCTCAATCCGGCTCCACCGCCAAGTTTAACATTATAACCTTCGCCACGTATTACGTAGTAGTTGACTACGGAAGGTTTAATAATTGAATGGGCAAGTTCAAATTTTCCTGATAGATTATCATAATTTGTCGAACTTAACGAATAACCGATTTCAATTCCCACATCATAAGTTTCTGAAACTGCATAGGCTCCTTCTACAAAAAATAAAACTGCTGAACTAAAATCAGCATACTGATCATCATCGGGAGCGAAATTCTGGTTTATATAATCTGCAACTGAAGGAGTGTTATTAAACGTAATTCCCATACCAGCACTCAATTCCACCTGGGATGCAGCATCTCTTACAAATAAAATTATTAACAATATTAAAAATATATTTTTCATGTTTCTTCCAGTTTTGCGTCTACTACTTTGAAAATATTTTCATGCTGTTTATTTAAAATGAAGAAGACAATCAATGCGGTCAAAATGAAAATAGAATATGAAATAATGTGTGTAAGGAAAGCATAAGCAAGACTGATTGTTTCTTCAAAACCAAACAGAACTACTAAAGCTGTTTTTGCAAGTGTATG